>NZ_JBSFBM010000177.1:0-14024 GCF_053592955.1 Micromonospora sp. NPDC002411
GTTGGCCGGGCAGCCCGGATCGCGCCGAGAGCCATCAGGTCGGAGCCGCAGACCAGGCCGGTGACGCCGCGGTCGAGCAGGCGCCCGGCCGCCGCCTTGCCACCCTCCACACCGAACAGCGTCAGCTCGGCGAGCGGGCCGAGATCGACCTCGGCGACGCCGGCCAGCCGGGTCATCGCCGCACGCCATCCGGTTACCTTGCGCTGCACCGGCACGAACCGGTCCGGGCCGGTGATCAGGCCGATCCTGCGATGCCCGAGTGCGACGAGGTGGGCCACGGCCAACTCGGCGGCCTCCCGGTCGTCGCAGGACACGAAGGGCGCGCCAATGCCCGGCACGTACCCGTTGATCATTACAACCGGCAGTGGCCGAGCAATCAGCGCCCGGTAGCGGTCGTGGCTGGCGGCGGTGTCGGCGTGCAGACCGGAGACGAACACGATCCCGGAGACCTGCCGGTCCAGCAGCATCTCCACGTACTCGTCCTCGGTGACGCCGCCGGCGGTCTGGGTGCAGAGCACAGGGGTGAACCCACTCTGCGCCAGGGTCGATTCGATGACCTGCGCGAATGCGGGGAAGATCGGGTTGTCCAGCTCCGGCACGACCAGACCGACCAGCCCGGCGCTGCGCTTACGCAGCCGTGCCGGGCGCTCGTAGCCGAGAACGTCGAGGGCGGTGAGGACGGCCTGTCGGGTCTCCGGGGCTACGCCGGGGCGATCGTTGAGCACCCGCGACACCGTGGCCTCGCTGACTTCGGCCTGTTGGGCGATGTCGGACAGTCGAGCGCGCATGGCGGAACTTTAGCCCACGGGCAAGTTCTTGCGACGACCTTTGCAAGCTCTTCCAAAACCTGCAACCTCTTGCTAACGTGCCCGCAACATGCGAGAGCTGCGGCGCAGCACTTCTGCGCCGATTAGCAAGAACTTTCAGCATTTACCGCTGGCGGTCCGCCCTTCCCCCGGCGGATCAGCCATGACGACAGGAGTACCGATGCGCATCCGTACCGCGGGTGTGGTTGCCGTTCTCGGCTTGGCGCTTGCCGTCTCCGGCTGTGGCGGCGACAGCGACGAGCCGGCCACGAAGGAAACCCCCAAGGCCGCCGGCGGCAATCTGGTGATCTGGGCCGACGACAAGCGGACCGCCGCCCTCAAGCCGTTCGCCGAGAAGTTCGGACAGGAGAACGGCGTCACCGTCGAGGTGCAGGCTGTCCCGAACGAGGACCTCCAGAACAACTTCGTGACCGTGTCGAGCCAGGGCGGCGGCCCGGACGTGGTGATCGGCGCGCACGACTGGATCGGCAACCTGGTCCAAAACGGTGCCATCGACCCGGTACAACTGCCCGACGAGCAGAAGGCCGCCTTCAACGAGACCGCCATCAAGGCCGTCACCTTCAACGGCCAGCTCTACGGCGTGCCGTACGCGCAGGAGAACCTGGCGCTGATCCGCAACACCGAGCTGGCCCCCGATGCGCCCGCGACGATCGAGGAGCTGGTCGCCACCGGCAAGCAGCTCAAGGCGCAGAAGAAGGTCACCGAGACGCTGTGCCTGCAGGTCGGCCAGAAGGGCGACGCGTACCACATCTACCCGCTGTACGCCTCGGCCGGCGGTTACCTCTTCGGCACCACCGCGAACGGCGACTACGACCCGAAGGACCTGGGTGTGGGCAAGCCGGAGTCGATCGAAGCGTTCAAGAAGATCGCCGCGCTCGGCGAGAAGGGCGAGGGCGTGTTGAAGCGCTCGATCGCCGACACCAACTCGACCGCCACCTTCACCGGCAAGAAGTGCGCCTTCCTGGTCTCCGGGCCGTGGGCGACCGCCGATGTGAAGAAGGCCGGCATCACGTACGACGTCTCCGCCGTTCCCGGCTTCGCCGGTGGCAAGGCGGCCGCGCCGTTCGTGGGCGTCCAGTCCTTCTACGTGGCGGCGAAGGGTAAGAACAAGGCTCTCGCCCAGGAGTTCGTCGTCAACTACGTCGCCAAGCCGGAACTGGCCGTGGCGCTCTACCAGGCCGACCCGCGCCCGCCGGCGCTGACCGCCGCACTGGACCAGGTCAAGGGCAACGACCCGGACCTGGCCAAGTTCATCGAGGCCGGCAAGAACGGTCAGGTACTCCCGGCCATCCCGGCCATGGCCGCGATCTGGGACCCGTTCGGCAAGGCCGAGGCCGCTGTCATCGGCGGCGCCGACCCGACCAGCACGGTCACCGCGGCCGGCAAGACGATCGCCGGCTCGATCAAGTAATGAGCGCACCGCTGTCCGGCCCGGGGTCTGCCCAGCAGGCCCCGGGCCGGGGGCCCGTCCGCACCGGGTCCCCGCGCACGTCCCGTACCGCGCGGAACCACGCGCCGATCACCGTGGCCGGCCTCGCCGCGAAGGTGGTCCTGCTCGGCCTGGTGGCCGGGACCGCGATCTGGGCGGCCTTCCCGCTGGTGGAGGCTGAGCAGTGGGTCGGCCTGGCTGTGCTGGTGCTGACCACTGCCACGCTGTTCTATCTCTACCTGGGCCGTCGGCACGTCCCGGCGAAGTACCTCGTCCCGGGCACGTTATTCCTGATCGCCTTCCAGATCGTGCCGGTGCTCTACACCGCGAGCACGGCCTTCACCAACTTCGGCGACGGGCACCGGGGCAGCAAGGACGACGCGATCGTCGCGATCCAGAGCTCCTCGGTGAAGCAGGTCCCGGGTTCCACCCAGTACCCGATGTCGGTCGCCACCACTGGCGACCCGGCCACCGGTGCCCTGGTCTTCCTGATCACCGACCCGCAGACCGGTGCGGTCTCCGCCGGAGACGCTCGGGGTCTGCGCCCACTCGACCCCGGCGCGGCCACCGTCGCCCTCGGCGGGAAGGTCACCGCGGCCGACGGCTACACCGTGCTCAACGTCGGCCAGGCCAGCGCCCGCAGCAAGGACGTCACCGACCTGGTGGTGCCGACCGCCGGCGGCGCGCTGCGCTCGTCCGGCCTGTCCCGGGTGTACGAGGGCAAGGCAGTCCGGGCGTACGACGCGGGCTGCGACTGTGTGAAGGACACCGACACTGGCCAGACGTGGACCGCGGACGGCGAGGTCGGCGCGTTCGTCTCCGCCGACGGTGAGCGGCTGGCCCAGGGCTGGAAGGTGAACGTCGGGTTGTCCAACTTCACCCGGGTGCTCACCGACGAGCGGATCGCCGGGCCGTTCCTCGGGACGCTGATCTGGAACTTCGCCTTCGCGATCGGCTCCACCGTCGGCACGTTCGTCCTCGGCATGCTGATCGCGCTGGCGCTGCACTCGCCCCGGATGCGGGGCACGAACCTCTACCGGATGTTGCTGATCCTGCCGTACGCCATGCCGTCGTTCGCGATGCTGCTGGTCTGGCGGGACATGTTCAACACCGACTTCGGGCTGATCAACAACCTGTTCGGGCTCGGGGTCGACTGGTTCGGGCAGGACTGGTCGGCCCGCGCCGCGGTGATCCTGGTGCAGCTCTGGCTCGGCTACCCGTACATGTTCCTGGTGGCCACCGGCGCGCTACAGGCCATCCCACGGGAGTTGACCGAGGCCACCTCGGTCGACGGCGCGTCGCCCTGGCAGTCGTTCCGAGCGGTGACCCTGCCGCTGCTGCTGGTCGCGCTCTCGCCCCTGCTGATCTCGTCGTTCGCGTTCAACTTCAACAACTTCAATGCGATCTACCTGACCACCGAGGGGGCGCCGTTCCCGGCGGACAACCCCAGCAACGGTGCCACCGACCTGCTGATCACCTACACGTACCGGCTGGCGTTCGGTGGGCAGGCCGCGCAGTTCGGCTTCGCCGCGGCGATCTCACTGTTCATCTTCACCATCGTCGCGGTGGTTTCGGCGGTCAGCTTCCGGCGGACCCGCCAGCAGGAGGAGGTGTATTCGTGACCACGCTCACCGGCGCGGACCGCACGGCGGCGGTCAACCGCATCGTGGGGAGACGGAGGAACCGCTGGTTCGCCCAGGTCGGCTGGCGGCACCTGGTCGGCCTGCTCGGCGTACTGTTCAGTCTCTTTCCGCTCGTGTTCGTCGTCTCGGCGGCGCTCAATCCGCTCGGCACCCTGTCCTCCACCGAGTTGGTGCCGACCGGCGGGGTGTCGTTTGAGAACTTCGGGGATCTGTTCGCGCGCACCGAATTCGCCAACTGGTTCCTGAACTCGCTGCTCATCGCAGGTGGCGCGTCGTTCGCCTCGGTCTTCCTCTCCGCGCTCGCGGCGTACGCCTTCTCCCGGATGCGGTTTCAGGGGCGACGGGTGGGGCTGCTGTCGCTGCTGTTGATCCAGATGTTCCCGCAGTTCCTGGCGATCGTGGCGATCTTCCTGATCTTCGGCACGATCACCGATCTGTGGCCGGCCATCGGTTTCAACACCTCGTGGGGCTTGATGCTGCTCTACATGGGTGGCGCGCTGGGCGTGAACACCTGGCTGATGAAGGGTTTCTTCGACACCCTGCCCCGGGAGTTGGACGAGTCGGCCACCATGGATGGCGCCTCGCACGCCCAGGTCTTCTTCCGGATCATGCTGCCGTTGGTGGCGCCGATCCTCGCGGTTACCGGGCTGCTCGCCTTCATCAACACCATCAACGAGTTCCTGATGGCGAGTGTCTTCCTCACCGACACCGACGCCAAGACCCTCGCAGTCGGCATGCGTGGCATGTTGCAGGGCGGCGAGCGGAACACCAATTTCGGGATCTTCGCCGCCGGCACCCTGCTCACCGCGATCCCCACCGTGCTGGTGTTCCAGCTCCTTCAGCGCTTCATCGTCTCCGGCCTCACCTCCGGCGCGGTCAAGGGATGAGTCGTCGACGCGCCGACCGGTCGACCCCACTACTACAAACCGTCGTTGATAGGAGAGGATGAGCGCGTGGAAGCACTTCGACTAATCCTCCTCTATGTCCATCTGATCGGCTTCGCTCTGCTGCTCGGCGGCTCGATCGCCCAGTACGTCAGCGGTCCGATCCGGATCAACCAGGCCATGCTCTGGGGGGCGGCGATCCAGCTGCTGACCGGGCTCGGGCTCTCCGCCCCGCTCCGCGACGGAGACGAGCCGGCGCCGGCGAAACTTGTGACGAAGCTGGTCATCGCTCTGCTGATCTTCGTCATGGTCTCCTTCTCCCGGAAGCGGGACGCGGTGAACCGCGGCCACTTCCTGGCAATCGTCGGCCTGACCCTGGTCAACGCGGCGGTCGCGGTCTTTTGGCGGTAACGTCCGGGGAGGGGGACGCCCCCCGAAAAACGGACGTTGCGGACGCCTGGGCGCTCGCTTACCAGCACGAAGAGTGACGTGCCCCACGCAAGGGTTACACCCGGGTAACAGGCGCTCAACAGTCGTGCACGATTGTCGGCCGGTGGGTGGGCGCGGGCGTACGCTCCCGTCCGTAACGTGGGACAGCCGGCCGCACACCCGCAGGCCGGCTGATGGGCTGCCACCGCACAAGGCGCGGTGAGCAATGGGAAGGAGACGTCTTGCGCTCGGTGCGTGGGATGCGGATCGCCTCGATTATCGCGGTGGGTGGGCTCGCGCTCACCGCCGCCGCTTGTGGCGAGGCCCCCAAGGATGACAACAACGCCGGCAGTGGCGCCAAGAAGTTCAGCGCCTGCATGGTGACCGACGTCGGCGGCATCGACGACAAGTCGTTCAACGCCTCAGCCTGGAAGGGTCTGCAGGAGGCCAAGGCCGCCAACGACAACATCGACATCAAGTTCGTCGCGTCGAAGGCCGAGGCCGACTACGAGCCGAACCTGACGCAGTACGTCAACCAGAAGTGCAACTTCATCCTCGCGGTCGGTGGCCTGATGGCCAACGCCACCTCGAAGATCGCCAAGGCGAACCCGAACCAGGAGTTCGGCATCGTCGACGCTAACCCGGGTGACGCCAACGTCTACCCGATGCAGTTCGACACCGCCCAGGCCGCGTTCCAGGCCGGTTACCTGGCTGCCGGGATGAGCAAGTCCGGCAAGGTGGCCACCTACGGCGCGCTGCCGATCCCGCCGGTCACCATCTTCATGGACGGCTTCGTCGACGGCGTGGCGTACTACAACACCACCAAGAAGAAGAACGTCCAGGCGCTCGGCTGGAACAAGGAGACTCAGAAGGGCTCCTTCACCAACGACTTCGCCAAGCAGGACGAGGGCAAGAAGGTCTCCGACGCGCTGGTCGCCCAGGGCGCGGACATCATCATGCCGGTCGCCGGCGGCTCCGGCCTCGGCACCACCGCCGCGGCCAAGGCCTCGGGCGGCAAGTACAGCACCATCTGGGTGGACGTCGACGGCTGCGAGAGCACCCCGGACTGCTCCGCGATCATCACCACCGTGGTCAAGAACATCCCGGAGGCCGTCAAGGAGGCCGTGGTCAAGGCCGCCGCCGGCGACAAGCTGCCGGCCAAGCCGGGCTTCGTCGGCACCCTGGCCAACAACGGTGTCTCGATCGCCCCGTACCACGACTTCGACAGCAAGGTTCCGGCCGAGCTGAAGGCCGAGGTCGACAAGATCAAGGCGGACATCGCCGCCGGCACCATCACCGTCACCTCGAAGGCCCAGCCGACCAAGTGACAACCGGCTGGCCCCTCCGGTGAGATCATCGGTGGGGTCGGCGGGGACAGGTACGACCGATCGGCCGCTTCGGCCCTGCGGGTGACCGTGGGGTCGGAGCGGCCGATCGCGCACCACGTCGGCCGGGCCGTTCCGGCCGGGTTGACGGCAGCTAGGCTGCACCATCGCTCGCACTCCAGGAGGTTGCGCTGAGACTCGAACTGCGCGGCATCACCAAGCGGTTCGGTGATCTGGTCGCCAACGACCACATCGACCTGACGGTGGAGCCTGGAGAGATTCACGCCCTGCTCGGCGAGAACGGCGCGGGCAAGTCGACCCTGATGAACGTGCTCTACGGGCTCTACCAGCCCGACGAGGGCGAGATCCTGGTCGACGGCAAGCCGCTGAAGCTGAAGGGCCCGTCCGACGCGATCGGCGCCGGGATCGGCATGGTGCACCAGCACTTCATGCTGGTGCCGGTCTTCACCGTCGCCGAGAACATCATGCTCGGCGCGGAGCAGACCCGGGGCGGTATCGCCGGTTTCCTGGACCGGCGGCGCGCCCGGCGCGAGGTGGCCGAGGTGTCCGAGCGCTACAACCTGCGGGTCGACCCGGATGCGGTGATCGAGGACCTGCCGGTCGGCATCCAGCAGCGAGTCGAGATCGTCAAGGCGCTCACCCGCGACGTCGACCTGCTCATCCTGGACGAGCCGACCGCGGTGCTGACCCCCCAGGAGACCGAGGAACTGCTGACGGTCATGCGGTCGCTCAAGGCGGCCGGCAAGTCGATCGTCTTCATCACCCACAAGCTCGGCGAGGTCAAGGCCATCGCCGACCGGATCACGGTGATCCGACGCGGTAAGACCGTCGGCACCGCCTCACCGGAGGCCAGCCGCGACGAGCTGGCCGCACTGATGGTCGGGCGCAACGTCCGGCTCACCGTGGACAAGGCCCCGGCCACGCCGGGCGAGCCGGTTCTGGAGGTGACCGGGCTGGTCGTCGACGACGACCGGCAGATCCGCGCGGTCGACGGGGTGGACCTGACCGTGCGCGCGGGCGAGGTGCTCGGCGTGGCGGGCGTACAGGGCAACGGCCAGACCGAGCTGATCGAGGCGATCATGGGCCTGCGGCCGGTGCTCGCCGGCACGGTCAGCCTGGCCGGTGACCGGATCGACGGCTGGAAGCCCAAGAAGGTGCTCCGGGCGGGCGTCGGTTACGTGCCCGAGGACCGCAGCGTGGACGGCCTGGTCAAGGAGTTCAGCGTCGCGGAAAACCTGGTGCTGGACATCTACGACCGTCCGCCGTTCGGTGCTGGGCTCGCGCTCAAGCCGGACGCGATCGCGGCCTCCGCGAAGGAGCGGATCGAGCAGTTCGACGTCCGCACCTCATCGGCCGACGCGGCGGTGGGCACCCTCTCCGGCGGCAACCAGCAGAAGGTGATCGTGGCCCGGGAGCTGTCCCGGCCACTGAAGCTCTTCATCGCCGCCCAGCCCACCCGTGGCGTCGACGTCGGGTCGATCGAGTTCATCCACAGCCAGATCATCCATGAGCGGGACATCGGCACCGCCGTCATGGTGGTCTCCAGCGAACTCGACGAGGTCATCGGTCTGGCCGACCGGATCGCTGTGATGTACCGGGGTCGGATCATCGGCATCGTCGGTCCGGACACTCCGCGCGAGGAGATCGGCCTGTTGATGGCCGGCATCAGCCCGGACGCCGCACACGAGGCCGTCGCGGCACCCGCCGACAGCGAGCCCGACGCGGCAGACGGGACCCCGGCGAGCGACGCAGGCTCCGCGAGCGAGGACAAGGCATGACCAACCCTTCCAACCCGCAGTCGGGCTCCCCGGACAAGGAGCCGGCGAGCGAGGCGCAGGCCGCGCAGAACGCGCTCGGCAACACCGAACGGGCCGAGGTGGCGACCCAGCCGGATCGCTCCGCCGCGAAGCCGGAGCAGGACCCGGAGCCGAAGCAGAGCCTGGGCCGGTTGTTCCTGGACAACCTCTGGGCGGCCAACACCTTCACTGTGACGTTGCTGTCGCTGGTGCTGGCGATCGTGGTCGGCGCGGTGCTGATGATCATTTCTGATCCGGCGGTGCTGTCCACGTACTCGTACATCACCTCGCGCCCGTCGGACGCGATCAACTCCAGCTGGACGTTGGTCAGCGAGGCGTACGCGAACCTGTTCAAGGGCTCGGTCTTCGACCCCGAGGCGTTCACCGGCTGGTTGAACGGCACCAACGGGTGGCAGCCCGTGCTCGCGCCGATCTCGGAGACGCTCACCTACGCCGCGCCGCTGGTCTTCACCGGTCTGTCGGTGGCGCTGGCCTTCCGGGGCGGCCTGTTCAACATCGGCGCGCAGGGCCAGGCCACGATCGGCGTGATCATGGCGGCGCTGGCCGGCTTCCTGCTGCCGCTGCCGCCCGGCCTGCACCTGCTGGTGGCGGTGCTGGCCGGCGCGCTGGGCGGGGCGATCTGGGGGTTCATCCCCGGCATCCTCAAGGCCCGCGCCGGCGCGCACGAGGTGATCAACACGATCATGCTCAACTACGTCGCCACGTACTTCCTCACCTGGCTCATCGTGCAGAACGGCGTGCAGGACCCGACCCGTACCGACGCGATCAGCAAGGCGGTCGACACGTCCGCCCAGCTGCCCCGACTGCTCGGCGACAACCTGCGGGTGCACGCCGGCATCCTGCTCGCCGTGCTGGCCACGTGGGCGGTCGCCTGGCTGCTGAACCGCTCGACGCTCGGCTTCGAGCTGCGGGCGGTCGGTGCCAACCCCGACGCCGCACGCACCGCCGGCATCAGCGTCACGCGGACGTACATCCTGATCATGGTCTTCGCCGGCATCCTGGCCGGTCTCGGCGGCTCGAACATGGTGCTCGGCTCCACCGCCAGCGCGTTGACCCCGCTGGTGGTCGCGCAGATCGGCTTCGACGGCATCCTGGTGGCGCTGCTCGGACGGGTGAAGCCCTGGGGGGTCCTGCTGGCCGCGCTGCTGTTCGGCGCGTTGCAGGCCGGTGGCAACCGGATGCAGTCGTACTCCGGGATCTCACTGGAGCTGGTGACAGTGCTCCAGGCGCTGATCGTCATCTTCATCGCCGCGCCGGCTCTGGTGAAGGCGATCTTCCAGCTCCGGGCCGCACGCGCCGCCCGGTTGCAGACGAGCCTGGCGAAGGGCTGGTAACTCATGTCCACCATGGCTGTCCCCGACATCGCCGTCGCTCCGGTCGACGAGGGCTTCTGGACCCGTAGCCGCAAGGTCGGCCTCACGCTGCTGGGGCTCGGCCTGCTGGCGGCGGTGCTCTTCGGCGCGCTCGCCACCAACCAGCAGGCCCGGTTCACGCTCAGCGACGACGCGGCCGGTGCCGCACTGGAAATCAACGGCACGATCGGGGCGATCCTGTTCGGGATCATCACGATCGCCGCCGGCGCGGCGCTGCTCGCCGGGGTGCCGAAGCGGTGGTTCCTCCTCGTGCTCGGCGTCGGGCTTGTCGCCTTCGTGCTCTCGTTCCTCTGCTGGCAGGTCTCCGCAGCGCCGGCCGGGCAGAACTTCATGCCGCTGGTCAACATCATCCGGGGCACGTTCATCCTGGCCCTGCCGTTGATCTTCGGCGCGCTCGCCGGGGTGCTCTGCGAACGTTCCGGCGTGGTCAACGTGGCCATCGAGGGCCAACTGCTGATGGGCGCCTTCAGCGGTGCGTTGTTCGGCAGCATCTCCGGCAGCGTCTGGGTGGGCCTGGTCGCCGCTGCCATCGGCGGCGCGTTCATCTCGCTGCTGCTGGCTGTCTTCGCCATCCGCTACCTGGTCGACCAGGTCGTCATGGGCATCGTGCTGAACCTGCTGGCGGTCGGCGTCACCGGCTTCCTCTACGAGCGGCTGATGCAGACCGACGCGGCGAAATACAACAGCGCGCCCCGCTTCAGCAACTGGGAGATCCCGCTGCTGAAGGACATTCCGGTGCTCGGGCCGGCGCTGTTCCGCGGCAACATCTTCCTCTACCTCGGGCTGCTGCTCGTGCTGGTGATCCACATCGGGCTCTTCCGCACCCGGTGGGGTCTGCGTACCCGCTCGGTCGGCGAGCACCCGATCGCCGCCGACACGCTCGGCGTCAAGGTGCTGCGGGTGCGCTACCGCAACGTGTTGCTGGCCGGCGTGGTCGCCGGTATCGGCGGCGCGTCCTACACGCTGGCGCTCTACTCGTTCACCAAGAACATGATCGGCGGTAAGGGCTTCATCGCGCTCGCCGCGCTGATCTTCGGCCGGTGGAACCCGACCGGGGCGCTGCTCGCCGCGCTCTTCTTCGGTTTCGCCGACCAGCTCGCCACCTACCTGGGTGCGATCAGCAGCTCGATCCCCAGCCAGTTCCTGGCCATGCTGCCCTACCTGGCGACCATCCTGGCCGTCGCCGGGCTGGTCGGCCGGGTCCGTGCACCTGCCGCCGACGGCAAGCCGTACATCAAGGGCTGACGCCCGAGCCGTGCCCGGCGGGCCTTTCCGCCGGGCACGCTCCGTACGCTCTCCAGCCCCCTCCCGCTCCCGCTCATGGTCAAGTGATGAAAAGTAGGCGTCAGGGGCGTCTCTCACCTACTTTTCATCACTTGATCACGAAAGCGGGAGTGGGGGCGGGTGTCGGGACGGGAGCCCCTGCTCGCTCCTGACCTGGGCTACCTGGGCAGAATGACGGCATGAGCGACATTGACTGGGCGCGGTTGCGCGCCGCCGCGACCGACGCGATGCGGCACGCGTACGCGCCGTACTCGACGTTCCCGGTGGGCGCCGCCGCGCTGGTCGACGACGGCCGCGTGGTGGTGGGTTGCAACGTGGAGAACGCCGCGTACGGGGTGACGCTCTGCGCCGAGTGCGGAGTGGTGTCCAGCCTGCACGCCACCGGCGGCGGTCGGCTCGTCGCGCTGTCCTGCGTCGACGCCACCGGCGAGCCGTTGATGCCGTGCGGTCGCTGCCGGCAGCTGCTCTGGGAGCACGGCGGCCCGGAGTGCCTGATCGAGACCAGGGGCGACCCGCTGCGGATGGCCGAGCTGCTGCCGCACGCCTTCGGCGTCGAGGACCTGGAAGCCGTCACCGGGGAGACTCCGGTGCCGGTGGTCCCCGAGCGGCTTGCCGCCTGGCGCGGGCGCGGCACCGTCTTCGTGCACGCGGACATGTCCGCCGGCCAGCAGGTCTGGACGGCGTACTGGGAACGCTCGGCCGGAGACGACGCGGGCGCCGAGACCGGTGTGCTGGAGGAGGCGCCGAGCTGGGATGATCCCGCCGAGGCGATCACCTGGGGGATGGCACGCACGCCCCGGGTCGTGGTGGTCGACGAGACCGGCACCATCTTCTGGGCCGGCGAGGGTGAGCCACCCGCGGAGATCCCTGTTCGCTGGAGTTGAGCGGCGGGGATTGGGCCGACCGTGGGTCGGGATCTGCAACAGACTAGGGAAGATCTTCTGATGAGTTTTGCTGCTGTTGACGTCATTCGGGTGAAGCGGGACGGCGGGGTGCTGTCGGACGCGCAGATCGACTGGGTGGTCGACGCGTACACCCGGGGGGCTGTCGCGGACGAGCAGATGTCCGCGCTGGCGATGGCGATCCTGCTCAACGGCATGACCGGGCCGGAGATCGCCCGGTGGACCGCCGCGATGATCGCCAGCGGTGAGCGGCTGGACCTCTCGGCGGTACGCCGGCCGACCGTCGACAAGCACTCCACCGGCGGCGTCGGCGACAAGATCACGCTGCCGCTCACCCCGTTGGTGGCGGCCTGTGGCGCGGCAGTGCCCCAGTTGAGCGGCCGGGGTCTCGGGCACACCGGCGGCACGTTGGACAAGTTGGAGTCCATCCCGGGCTGGCGGGCCACGGTCAGCAACGACGAGTTCATCAAGCAGCTGGACGAGGTCGGCGCGGTGATCTGCGCGGCGGGCGCCGGGCTCGCCCCGGCGGACCGCAAGCTGTACGCGCTGCGCGACGTGACCGGCACCGTGGAGGCGATCCCGCTGATCGCCAGCTCGATCATGAGCAAGAAGATCGCCGAGGGCACCGGCGCGCTGGTCCTCGACGTCAAGGTCGGTTCGGGCGCCTTCATGAAGTCCGTCGACCAGGCCCGTGAGCTGGCGCGCACCATGGTCGAGTTGGGCGGCGCGCACGGCGTCCGGACGGTTGCCCTGCTCACCGACATGTCCACCCCGCTCGGCCTGGCGATCGGCAACGCCGTCGAGGTGACCGAGTCGGTCGAGGTGCTGGCCGGTGGTGGGCCGGCCGACGTGGTGGAGCTGACGCTCGCCCTGGCCCGGGAGATGCTCGACGCCGCAGGCCTGCCGGACGCCGACCCGGCGGCGGCGTTGCGCGACGGTCGGGCGATGGACTCCTGGCGGGCAATGATCCGGGCGCAGGGCGGCGACCCGGACGCGCCGATGCCCGAGGCCGCCGAGGTCGAGGTGGTCCGCGCCGAGCAGGACGGGTACGTCGCCGCCGTCGACGCGTACGCCATGGGGGTTGCGGCGTGGCGGCTCGGCGCGGGTCGGGCCCGCAAGGAGGACCCGGTCAGCGTGCCGTCCGGTGTGGTGTTGCACAAGCGGCCGGGTGACCCGGTGCGGGCCGGTGACGCTCTCTACGAGCTGCGTGCCGAGGACGCGACGCGGATCCCGGCGGCGTTGGCGGAGGCCGCGACGGCGGTGCGTGTCTCGTCGACCGCTGCGGCGTCGACGCCGCTGGTCATCGAGCGCATCGGCTGACCGAACAGGGGTCGGGGTGGGCATGGTGCCGATCACCTGGGAGCGCTATTGTCGCAGGCCAAGGGGGGACCACCGGCCCTGCGCCGGCGCGAGCAGACAGGAAGACCCGCCGTGACCGTTGCTGCCCCCGACCCACGTGAGGTGCGCGAGGCGAGTCTGGACGAGCTGTCCCGGCTCGGCCTGCCGCTGCCGCCGGCCCAGTTCCCGTTGGTGTGGGAGCCGGGTGACGAGATCGACCTGCGCCCGACGGCGGAGATCGAGGCGCGGATCGCCGTCCTGCACCTGATCCTGGCGCGGTGCTTCGGGATGCCCCCGCAGGCGGCGATGAGCTGGCTGCTCGGCTCACACCTGGTGGAGATGGTGACCCCGCCGGAGTGGCAGTTCGTGATGGGCGGCAAGGGCGACCACCGTTCGTTCGTGCTGCACCACGACGCGCTCTTCGCGCTGGCGTGGGTGCTCGGGTTGAGCAAGCAGCTCGACCCCACGCTGGCCGTCGACGAACGGCTGGTCGAGCGGCTACCGCACATCGCCGGAGGGGAGACCTTCCCGCACTGGCGCTCCCGGATCCTCACCGCGCCGCAGCACCCGGCGGACGCGGCCGCTCTGCTCGACCTGCACTACTGCCTGGACTGGGCCTACCTGGAGACCGAGCGCGACGGTCGGAGGGCACCGGGCCTGGTCGACGCGAACGCGATCGGGCAACGCCGCTGGGCACTGGAGTGGGCGGTGATCCTGCGCGGGCCGTACCACGACGAGCCCCCGGGTTGGGA
>NZ_JBSFBM010000178.1:0-14002 GCF_053592955.1 Micromonospora sp. NPDC002411
ATGACAAGGCCAAGGAGGCCAGCGCCCAACAGGTGCGCCTCTACGGCACGGACGGCAACATGCTCAACTCCTATCCTGCGGAGTTGAAGGAACGCCTGGGTCGTGACGAACACCGCCTCCGCCCCGTACGCCGCCGGCACCGGTCGGGACGTCCGGGTGGCCGTCGAGGTGCACGGCAACCAGGCCCGCTGGATCTTCGACGGCCGGGAGGCGATGCGGACGAACAGTCTCCAGCGCTCCGCCGACGGCGTGCAGGGGCTCTTCGTCAACGGCGCGACGGTCTCGTACGACGACGTCACCGTCACCGAGCTGGCGGCGAACGGGTACCTGCGACCCAAGGGCAGCCCGTTCACGGTGATCGCCCACCGGGGCGCGTCCGCCGCCGCACCGGAGAACACCCTCGTCGCGCAGGAGATCGCGCGTCGCGGCGGTGCGGACTGGATCGAGAACGACGTCCAGCCGAGCAAGGACGGCGTCCCGTTCATCCTGCACGACTCGACAGTCGACCGGACCACCGACGGCACCGGCACCATCCGGAACCTGACCGCCGCGCAGATCAAGGCACTCGACGCCGGCTCCTGGTTCGGCCCGCAGTACGTCGGCGAGCGGGTGCCCACCCTCGCCGAGCAGTTGGCGGACCTGCGGACCCGCGGCGGCAACCTGCTCCTGGAGATCAAGGGCAAGCACACCCGCGACGAGGTCGCGACCATCATCAAGGTGATCCGGGACGAGCAGATGACGGGCCGGGTCTTCGTCCAGAGCTTCGAGGTCGACGCGCTGCGGTACACCTACGAACTCGCCCCCGAACTGCCGCTGGGCCTGCTACGCAGCACCCTGGACGCCGATCCGGTGGCCATCGCCCGGGAGCTGCACCTGACCGCGTACAACCCGGACGGCAACGCGTTGCTGGCCAAGCCGGAGGTCGTCGCCCCGCTGCACGCGGCCGGGGTCGCAGTGATGGCCTGGACGATGGACTCGGCCGGCCTGTGGCAGCGGTTGGAGCGCATCGGTGCGGACGCGATCATCACCAACCGCGCGGCCGAGCTGGTCGGTTGGAACTCCGCGTTCCTCCAGCGGGCGTCGGCCGACCCGACCGTGGAGATCACCTCGCCGGCCGACGGCGCACGACTGGACCGGGCGCAGTCGCCGGTGATCGCCATCGCCGCGACCAACGCGGACACCGTCACCGTCACGCTCGACGGCAGGAAGTCGGCGGCCGGGCGCAAGCTCGACCTGGCCAAGCTGACCGCCGACCGGCACACCATCTCCGTCCAGGTGAGCGGGCCCGACGGTGCCGCCACCGCGACGAGCGCCTTCACCGTGACGGTGAGCCAGGCCGGCCTCGGCTACCTGGTCCTCACCTCCGGGGCCGATCCGGGCGCCGTCACGGCGATGACCACCAAACTGGTCCACGCCCAGTACGCCGAACTGGCCACCTACGCCGACCGGCAGGCCGGCAAGCTGGTGCCGGCCGAGGTCGCCAGCGTCATCGCCGCCGACGCCCGCACCCTCGCGCTGAAGTAGCACCCCCGCACGTTGGTCCCCGCCGTCGCGCTCGACGGCGGGGACCGACGTCATCTCAGTGGACGGTCACCGGTGATTCAGCCCGTTCACCCTGCTCCCCTACCAGTGGCAAAGCCGGGGCCAACGCCGCCAGCATGCACAGGCCAGCGATGGGGAGCAGGTCGAGCGTGACCACCGGCAGGACGATGCCACCGAGCAACAGCGGAACGCTCCACCACGGCAGCCGCCGCCGGGCCGCCAGCATGCCGGCCAGGACGACCAGGCCGAGGAAGAAGAACTGGGGTACGACGTCGTAGAAGGCCACCTCGACGCCGGGGATGTCCTTGAAGTCCGCGCCGAGCGCCGACATCTCCGCCCGGTCGGCGGCCAGGAGCCCTTCGACGATGTCGGCACCGAACTGCACCATTGTCGCGGCGAGCCCGACCAACGTGAGGGCCACCACCCCGTCGCGCCACCGGCTGCGCGGCAGCAGACGGGACAGCGCGAGCACAGCCGGCACGAAGCACACCATGCCCGCGAGGGCGACCAGGTGCGCGGCCTGCCAGTCGAACCCCGGGCCGTAGACCCCGTCGGACCTACCCCAGAGACGTACCAGGCCGTAGGCGGCGATACCGACCGGGCCGGCGATCAGGAAAAGCGCAGCGCGTTTCATGCCCGCCATCATCTGACCGCCGACATGTGCCGCGACTCCGGGAAGATCCCTTGCCCACCCCCGGATTCCAGCTCAGGTCTTCCACTGAGCAGACCCCCGGTGCGGGCTCCGCTCAGGCGCGCCAGACGGTCTGGGAGCCGGCCAACGCCGCCTCCTGGTAGGGCGTGCGCGGCGAGCCTCCGGCGATGACCTCCACCGGCCACTTCTGCTTCAGCGACACCCACAGGTGCGACATCACGCCAGAGTACGTCGACAGCTCGTCCGTGCCCTCGGCCACCTGCAACACGTACGCCCACGTCGCCGCGTCGGGCGCGCCGTCGAGGGGGGCACGCCAGGCGCGGTGCAGGGCGAGGCCGTCCCAGTTCGGGGCGTCGGCGGAGAGCAGCGCGTCGGCCGGCGCCGGATCCGGGGCGTCCGCAGGGCCGTCGGGCACGAACCGGTACGACAGTGGCGGCACCTGCTCCACGACGGGCACCTCGGCCAGGTCGGGACCGTCGGGTTCGCCGACGAACGTGCGCATCAGGTCGCGTTCCTCGACGGTGACACCGACGCCCTGGTACGCCAGGCTGAGCAGGAGGGTGGCGTCGGCCAGGTCCAGCTCGCCTGCGGCGTACTGCTCTCGGACACTGCCCAGGGCGTCGTCGGAGAGTCGGCCCGCGAGCCGTCGGCACACCTCGCCGACCGCCGCGTACATCTTGGTGTCCATGGTGGTCATCTCTTCTTGTAGTCGCCCAGCTCGGTCCGCGTGACGTTGCCCTGGCCGTCCTGGACCACTCTGATGATCTTGTTGCCCTTCGGGCCCTCCCAGGTCCAACTGCCGTCGCCGCCGACGTCGGGATTACTGTATCGGGGCGGGTTGCCCATCGGGATTCCCTCCGGCGCGGGGTTGGGCGCCGGCGGGTTGAGGATGACTCCCGGGTCGGTCTTTCTCGACGGGAAGGCGGTGCGGATCTCGCCGTCGGCGAGCACTGTCGTCTTGACCTCCACCCCATCCACGACGCCGACGTAGTCGTAGGCCCACACCGGGTTGCCGTCCGCGTCCTTGGTCGGGTTTGGCCCCCTGGTCGGTGGCCCCTGCTGCGTCACCCGGTGCGCGGCGTCGAGGATCTTCGCCTCGTCCCAGCTCTTCGGGAACTCCGTCTTGTTGGAGAAGCCGGTGCCCGCGAGGTGGCCGCCCTGCCGGCCACCGTCGCCCTCGAGGATGTGTTTCCTCGACGCGTCGCTGTGGTGGATGCCCCCGGCGGGCGGCGGCGTGGTCGGCGCGGGAGGGCGGGTCGGCCTCGGCGGTGTGGTGGTGGACCCCTGGCCGACACCCGGCGGATGGCCCTGCTGCCGCGCCTGGCCGGTGGCCTGCTGGGCGCTGGAGATGCCGTTCGCGGCGTTGATGCCGCCGTAGCTCCTCGGGGGTCTACCCGCGCCACCGCCGCCCGTGCCGCCACCGCTGCCGCCACCGGGTCTTCCGGCCCTCGCCATGGACGCCTTATCCGTTCACGATGCGGGTGAGGTTGGTCAGGCTGGTGATCAGCGCGCCCACGTACATCAGGATGCGCCCGGCCCACTTGACGACGGCGGCCGTGATCTGCGCGGCGATGACCGGGATCGTGACGACGAAGATGGCCTCGACGGCCCAGACGACCACGCGCGCCACGAGGTCGGCGATGAGGTCGCGCACGATGTCGCGGGTGAAGGCCACCAGGTTGCCCGCGCCCTCGGTGGCCGCCGCCAGCGCTGCGGAGACCGCGCCGAGGCCACCGAGAGCCTCGACGTTGTGGTCCATCAGATTGTGGTACGCCACAGCGGCCTGGCCATACCACTCGGGCAGGTCACCATCCAGGTGCGACCGCAGGTCGTTGGCCATGCTGTGCAGCTCGGCGGCCATGTTGTTCCAGGTGGCGGCGTGCGAGGCCACCACGTCGGGCATGCCGGTGAGCTTGTCGAGCATGTCCCGCAGCGGCTCGAAGTATTCCATCGCCCAGCCCAGACCGTTGGCCAGCAACGCGCTGAACGGGTCCAGCACCGTTACCGCCGCGTCCAGCCCGAACGCGGCGCCCGCGAGCAGGTCGTCAACCCAGCCCTCGCTCCTGATCGCGTCGACCAGCCCCTCGACACTGTCGGCCAGGGAGGCGCCCGTCCAGACCTCCCGGGTGGACGTGACGTCGGCGACCAGCGACATGTCGGTCATCGCGCAGCCCTCACGGCGTCAACTGGCTTCCGACGTTGGTGATCAGGCTGGCGTTGTCGTCGTCGACCGCGTCGTAGTCGTCGGCGGTGCGGCGCAGCCCGGTGGCGGCCAGCGTCAGGTTCTCCTCGACGCCGGCGAACAGCTCGTCCTGCCGAACGTGTTTGCTCTCCAGGACTCCGGCGATCCACCCGCACAGCAACCCGTACGCCGAGTCGTCCTGCGCGATGTGCGCACTCGCCGCCTTCACCGCCGCGAAGCGCGCGGCCAGCGCGTCGATGTTGCGCGCGTGGGCACGGATCTCCTCCGCGTCGACAGCGAAGCCGTCATCCATCGAAATCACCGCCAGCTTCGGTGGTCGTCGCCGCGCCCCCGCGTCATGATCATCAGTGCTGGAGTCTAACAAGCACCGTCCATCCAGGTGACCCCACGCCAGCCCCGCGCCGACCGGGCTCACCTGTCGACGATGAGCGGGGCGTAGTCGGCGCGGGTGAGCGGTGCGACGGACAGGGAACCGTCGGCCCGGGGCACACCGAGGGCTCTGCCGTCGCGCAGGAAGGCCACAGTGGTCACGTCCCCTCGGCTGGTCAAGGTGCACACGATCTGCCCGAAGGCGAGGACTTCGTCGCTACGGCCCGCATCGTCGGCGGGCGCGTCCACCGTCACCAGGGCCTGCATGCCGGTCACTGTCACACCAGCCGCGTTGACCGCACCGGGCAACGCGGTGGTCAGGCTGCTGTCGCGTTCGGCCCCGGTGGGCCCGGCGAGCAGATGCCGCAGGTGCTCGGCGACGCTGGGTGGGTCGTCGGCGCGCCGGACCACCGGGACGATCCAGTTGTCGCGGACCAGGCAGAGCGTCTCGACCGCGCGGCCGGCCGGCGCGGTGGCGTCGGCGGGAGCAGCGCTCTGCAACGGCCCGCGCGGGGGCTGCACCGGCCGAGGGCTGTCGTCGGTGGGTATGCCGCAGCCGGCCAGCAGCACAGTGAGCGCCAACGGGGCGAGACGACGACGGTTCACGGCAGACTGCCCGGCAGCGTGACCCGGAAACGCGCGCCGCCTCCGGGGCGGTCGACGACGGTGACGTGCCCCTCGTGCGCGGCGGCGTGCTGGGCCACCAGCGCGAGCCCGAGCCCGGTGCCGTCACCAGCGCCGCGCGTGTGGGCGACTCTGCCCCGGACGAAACGGTCGAAGATCGCCTCACGATCCTCCACGGGCACGCCCGGGCCGTCGTCGTCGACCTCGATCACCCCGGCGGCACCGTCGCGGCACAGGCGGACCGCCGCCGGGCCGGCGCCGTAGGTCACCGCGTTGTCGAGCAGGTTCGCCAGGACCTGGGCGATCCGCCGCCGCTCCACCTGCCAGGTCCGGGGTACGTCCGGCGCCAGGTGGACGAGACCGACCGGCAGGTCGTACGCGTGGCAGGCCTCCCCGGCCAACGTGACCACGTCCACCGGGGCCCGGTGGGCGGGCTGGTCGCTGCGGGCCAGGTCGATCAGGTCGTTGACCAGTCGCTGGAACCGGTCGATCTCGTCGGCGACGAGGCCGGCGGCGGTCGCCGTCCGCTCGTCCTGGTGTTCCCGTCGACGGGCCAGGACGCTGGCCGCCGCGGCGAGGGTCTGCAACGGTGACCGCAGCTCGTGGCTCACGTCGGCGGCGAACCGTCGATCCCGCTCGATGCGGCGGGCGAGTTGGTCGACCATCTGGTTGAACGACGAGGAGAGGCGGGTCAGGTCCGGATCGGTGGCCGGGTCCAGCCGGGCCGTGACGTCACCGGCGGCGATCTTCTCGGCCGCGTCGGCGACCGCCGTCAGCGGTCGTAGCCCGTGCCGGGTGGCGTACCAGCCGAGGGCCGCACCGGACCCGGCGACCAGCACCGCGACGGTCGTCAACGCCAGCGCCAGGACCTGCAGCGTCTGCTCCAGCTCGCGCAGCGAGTTGACCTCGAAGTAGGCCGCCGTGGAGGACAGCGGCACCCCGACCACCAGGGCGGGTTGCCCGGCGACGCGTACCCGCTGCACCGCCGGTTCCCCGGCGGCGACGACCCGGCGCATCTCGGCGGGGATGGCGGCGGTGGTGCCGGGGTCGGCGGCGCGCGCGTACCACTCGCCGTTGAGGTGGAGCACCGGCCGCCGGCTCCCGCCGGTGTCCAGCGACCGGAGCACCTCCACCACGTCCGGGGTGTCCGTGTCGAGCCCGGCGTGCACCACGGCGGCGTCGAAGTAGGCGGCGCGCACGGCGATGCGTTCCCGGTCGTCGAGCAGGGACCGACGGGTCAGCTCGTAGGAGACCAGCGCCATCGACGCCGAGAGCAGCAGCGCGCCCACGGTGAACGCCCCCGCAACCCTGGTCCGCAGGCCGAGTCGTCTCATCGCTGGAGCTTGTAGCCCAGACCCCGCAGGGTCACCAGGTGCCGGGGGTTCGCCGGGTCCGGCTCGATCTTCTGCCGCAGTCGCCCGACGTGCACGTCCACCAGCCGTTCGTCGCCGCTGTCGTACCCCCAGACGCGTTGCAGCAACTGCTGCCGGGACAGCACCCGGCCGGCGTGCTCGGCCAGCTCACAGAGGAGCCGGAACTCGGTGCGGGTGACGGTCACCTGCCGGCCGGCGCGGCGTACCTCCCCCGCTTCCGGGCTGATCTCCAACTCCCCGAACGCCACCGCCGGCACCGGGTCCGGCGTCGACACCGCCGCCAGCGGTCGGGCGCGGCGACGCAGTGCCCGCAGTCGGGCGGTCAGCTCCCGGATCGCCACGGGCTTGACCACGTAGTCGTCGGCGCCGGCTTCGAGGGCGGCCACGATGTCGTCGGTCTCGTCCCGGGCGCTGACCACAACGATCGGAACGTCGTCGTCCCGGCGCAACTGCCGGATGCACTCGAAGCCGTCGAGCCCGGGCAGCATCAGGTCGACGAGAACGTAGTCGGCCGGGTGGTGGCGCTGGGCGCGCAGACCCTCCTCGGCCGTGGCCGCGCCGAGGGCGTCGTAGCCCTCGTCCTCCAGTGCGAGCAGCAGCGCGAGCCGGATGCGGTCGTCGTCCTCGATCACCAGTACGGCCGTCATGTCGGAATCATCCTCGGCCGGTCGCCGGGTGACCAACCATGTCGGCCGGTCGGCAGTTTTGTCACACAACTGTCATAGACCCTTGCGGAGATCGCCAACCCCGCCCAGCACGGTGGTAGTCGACCGAGCGGTGAGGAGAGGGGTACGGCCATGACAACGCCCGTGCTGCCCACGCGGTACACGCTGCCGCTGGTCGAGGTACGCGTCGCCGAACTCGACCTGGCCTGCCTGCCGGAGGTCGGTGCGATGTTCGACCGGGTGCTGGCCCTGTGCCCCGCGCAGGTCGTGGTCGACCTGTCCGACTGCCGGCATCTCGACGCCGCCGCCATCGGTCTGCTCCTCGACGTGCACCGGCGGTTGTCCCGGGCCGACGCGGTGCTCACCGTCCGCAACCCGAACCCGCGGGTCGGGCGCATCTTGCACATCGCCCACCTGGACCAGGTGCTGTCGATCGTCACCGATCCGGGTGTGGCGGCGCAGACCGCACCAGGCCAGACCCGGACGTAGGAAGGACCCCAGCATGACCGTCGTCCCGGACGAATACCTGATGACCCTGATCTGCGACACCTGCGGCGAGACCATTCGCGGTACCGCGTGCGTGCTCCCCGACGCCGAGGTCGTCTGGACCCTGGTGGCCGAGCACGGCTGGAGCGGTTCCCCGTTCGCCACCGGCCCGCACCGCTGCCCGCCGTGCAGCTTCCTGCCACCCCCGCGTGGCGGCAACGGGTCGTGCGACGACCACGGCCCCGGCGGCATCCTCGGCATCGACCACCTGGACGACGTGACGGTCATCGCCGCCACCGGCGACATCGACCTCGACAGCGGCGACACACTGCGCACCGCGCTGCGACACGGGGCCGAGGTGGGCGGGCACGTCGTCGTCGACCTGACCCGGGTGCACCTCATCGACTCGACCGGGCTCGGCCTCCTCGTCCGCGCCCACCGCGACGCCCGGGAACGGGGCGTCACGCTCTGCCTGGCGGCCCCGTCGCGGTTCATCCGCACCGTCCTGCACACCATGCGCCTGGACGGAGCGTTCCCGATCTTCGAGAGCCTCGACGACGCCCTCGTCCAGTTGTCCGGCGTGACCAGCCCGGCAGCAGCCCGCTGAGCAGGGCGACCGGGTGCCGAACGACCGGGTGGTGAGCATCGCTCATGCTGGAGTGGTGATTCGCTTCGTACTGAACGTGTTGTGGCTCGTCTTCGGCGGCGGCATCGTGCTCGCGGTCGGGTACGGCTTCGCCGCCCTGATCTGCTTCGTCCTGGTCGTCACCATCCCGTTCGGCGTCGCATCGCTACGCCTCGCGGTCTACTCGCTGTGGCCCTTCGGCCGCACAGTGGTGCCCAAGCCCGGCGCGGGCGTCGCCTCGGGGTTGGCGAACGTCCTCTGGGTGGTGCTGGCGGGCTGGTGGCTCGCGCTGTCCCACATCCTCGCCGGTATCGCCCTCTGCGTGACGATCATCGGGATCCCGTTCGGCATCGCCAACTTCAAGCTCGTGCCGGCCGCGTTCTGGCCGCTCGGCCGTGAGGTCGTCGACGCTCCCTGAGCCGCTGCGAGGTCGCGGACACGCCCGGCCGACCGGGGGAAGGGGGACCAACGCACCCCTTCCACTCCTAACGTATATCGCACTGGGGGGCTTGCGGCAAGACCCCGTATATGACGCAAAATCGTCGGCCGAAGCCAGATTCGGCCGAAATGGAAGTCGTGAATTGCGTTCCTTGCCGCACTCCGTGTTCGACCTCCCCGACCGCCTCTCCCCCAAGGCCGCCCCGGCGCTGATCGCCCGCGACGAGCGCCACTTCGCGGCCATGGCGGAGAGCCTCGCGCAGGTGACCGCCGACCTGACCGAGCGCCTCGACACCGCCCGCAGAGCCCCTGGCGGTAAGGGTCGGCAGGCGGTGGACCGGGACGACGAGGTCCGCCGGCTGAGCGCCCGCCTGCGGTCGCTCAGCCGCTACGGACTGGACCTGTGCCTCGGCCACGTGGTCGAGGCGGGCAACCCCGATCCGGTGTACGTCGGGCGTCGCGGTCTCACCGACAGCGAGGGACAGCGGTTGCTGCTCGACTGGCGGTCCCCGGCGGCCGAGCCGTTCTTCGGCGCCACCCACGCCAACCCGATGGGCCTGACCAGCCGCCGCCGGTACCGGTGGACGCGCGGCCGGATCAGCGACTACTGGGACGAGGTCTTCACCACTGACGGGTTCGTGGGGCACGCCGCCGCGCTCGACGACCAGTCCGCGTTCATCGCCAGCCTGGGCAGCGCCCGGTCGAGCCGGATGCGCGACGTGCTCAGCACCATCCAGGCCGACCAGGACGCCATCATCCGGGCCGGGTCGGCCGGCGCGCTCGTCGTGGACGGCGGTCCGGGCACCGGGAAGACCGTCGTCGCCCTGCACCGCACCGCCTACCTGCTCTACTCCGACCCGCGTCTCGGTCAGCGTCGGGGTGGAGTGCTCTTCGTCGGGCCGCACCAGCCCTACCTGGCGTACGTGGCCGACGTCCTGCCCAGCCTCGGCGAGGAGGACGTGCAGACCTGCACCCTGACCGACCTCGTTCCCGAGGGTGCCACGGCGACCGTCGACACCGACCCGGAGGTGGCCCGGCTGAAGTCCTCCGCCCGCCTGGTCGAGGTGATCGACGCGGCGGTCAGGTTCTACGAGGACCCGCCTGGCACACCGATGACGATCACGACCGACGACGCCGACATCCGGTTGAGCGCGGACGACTGGGTCGACGCGTTCCAGGCGCCCGGGCCGGGAACCCCGCACAACGAGGCGCGCGACGAGATCTGGGAGGAGTTGCTCACGATCCTCGTCGACAGGTACGACGGTGACGTGCCGGACGACGCACTGCGGGCTTCGCTGCTGCGCAACCAGGCGCTGCGGTCGGCCTTCAACAGTGCCTGGCCGGTGCTCGACGCGGCCGACGTCGTCGGTGACCTGTGGTCGGTGCCCGCGTACCTGCGCAGGTGCGCGCCGTGGCTGAGCCCGGAGGAGGTACGCACGCTGCAACGCGCCGACGCCCAGGCCTGGACCGTGTCCGACCTGCCGTTCCTGGACGTCGCACGGCAACGGCTCGGCGACCGGGAAGGTGCGGGCCGCAAGGGTCGGCACGACCCGGCCGCCGCGGTGGAACGGGAGCACATGGCCCGGGTCGTCGACGAACTGCTCGCCGCCGACGCCTACGACGACGGTGAGGGTCTGCTGGCGATGCTGCGCCAACCGGACCTGCACGAGGTCCTGGTCGACAACTCGGCACTGTCGGACGCCGATCCGGACCTGCTCGCCGGCCCGTTCGCACACATCGTCGTGGACGAGGCGCAAGAACTGACCGACGCCCAGTGGCAGATGCTGCTGGCGCGATGCCCGTCGCGCAGTTTCACCATCGTGGGCGACCGCGCCCAGGCCCGGCACGGGTTCACCGAGTCGTGGCAGGAACGCCTCCACCGGGTCGGACTGGACCGGATCAACCTGGCCTCGCTGACCATCAACTACCGGACGCCGGCGGAGGTCATGGCGGTGGCCGAGCCGGTGATCCGGACCGTGCTGTTGGACGCCAACGTGCCGACGTCGATCCGTGGCAACGGGCTGCCCGTCGTCCGGGGATCGGTGTCCGAGTTGAGGTCGACGCTCGACACCTGGCTCGCCACACACGCCGACGGGATCGCCTGCGTCATCGGTGACCCGACGTTCCCGCCGACGGCCCGCGTCCGGTCACTGAGCCCGGAGCAGGCCAAAGGGCTGGAGTTCGACCTGGTCGTCCTCGTCGACCCGGATACGTTCGGCACCGGTATCGAAGGGGCCGTCGACCGCTATGTGGCGATGACCCGGGCCACCCAGCAACTCGTGATCCTGACCAGTGCCTGACGCGCTGCCACTGTCGACCGCCCGGTGGCCCGCCGGCCGGCCGCCTGGTCAGTTGCCCAGGGTGACGTGCAGGATCCTCTCGTTGCTGTTGTTGGGAGTGCTGTCCTTGTCACCGGTGTTGGTGGTGGTCAGCCACAGCCCTCCGTCGGGCGCGGGCTCGACAGTCCGCAACCGTCCGTAGGTGCCGCTGAAGTACGTCTGCACATTCGTCAGGCTGCTGCCGCTGATCACCGCGCGGTACATGCGGGCGCCCCGGGCGCAGGCCACGTAGAGCGCGTCGCGGACGATGGTGATGCCCGAGCAGGACCCTTCCGAGGTGGGATAGGTACGGGCCGGGGCGATGAAGCCGGCGGTGCCGCACGCGCCACTGGTGCCCTCGCACGCCGGCCAGCCGTAGTTGCCGCCCTTGGTTATCAGGTTGGTCTCGTCCATGATCGAGTTGCCGAACTCCTGCTCCCAGAGCCGACCCTGCGAGTCGAACGCCAGCCCCTGTGCGTTGCGGTGGCCGTAGCTCCACACGTAGTTGCCGAACGGGTTGTCCGAGGGGACGGTGCCGTCCGGGTTGAGCCGCAGGATCTTGCCCTCCAGGGCCGACCGGTCCTGCGCGTAGTTGCCGTTCTGCGCGTCACCCGTGCTGGCGTACAGCTTGCCGTCCGGGCCGAACCGGAGGCGACCACCGTCGTGGTACTTGTTGCGCCGAATGCCGCTGACCAGCACCTGCTCACTGGCGGTGTTGAGTCGGCCGTTCTCCAACCGGATCCGCACGATCCGGTTGTCGCTGGGCGAGGTGTGCATGATGTACAACCACCGGTCGCTGGCGTAGCTGGACGAGATGGCGAGCCCGAGCAGGCCGCCCTCGCCGTCGGTGCTCTGCACGTTCGGCACCGTGCCCAGGTTGGTCTTGGCCCCGGTGGTCGGGTTCAGCTGGATGATGTCGTGCGCGTCGCGGCGGTTGTAGAGGACGCTGCCGTCCGGCAACGTCACCAACCCCCACGGAATGTCGGTGTCAGTGGTGACCTGCCGCACCCCGCACACCGGGTTGCCGCATCCCGCGCCGGTGGTCACCGTCGTGGTGCCGCTGCGCGACGAGGTGTTGTCCTGCGCGTCCCGGGCCACCACGTAGTACTGGTACGCGGTGTTCGCGGCCAACCCGCTGTCGGTGAACGTGGTCACCGGCGGCGCTCCGGTGACAGTGCCGACCTTCACACCGCCGCGGTGGATGTCGTACGCCCGGACCCCGACGTTGTCCGTCGACGCGGTCCAGCGCAGCGTCACGGTGGTGCCCGACGCGGTGCCGGTGAGCTGCTGCGGCGCGGTCGGCGGCTGGGTGTCGGCCTGGCAGGGCGGCGGGGTGATCGAGACCGTGGCGCTCGCCTGGGACACGTTGCCGGCGGCGTCGCGGGCGTTGACGTACAGGCCCCAGGTCGCGCCGGCAACCACCGTGAGGGTGGTGGACAGCGTCGTTCCGCTCACCGACGTCATCAGCTGACCGTCGTGGTAGACGTCGTAGAAGGCGACTCCCACGTTGTCCGTTGACGCGTTCCAGGCGAAGGTCACCGAGTTGCAGGTCAGGCCGCTGACCCGTGGGCTGCCGGGAGGTGTCGGCGGCTGGCTGTCGGCGCTGCCGAAGGATGTCGTCCACCGTTGGTTGGACTGTCCGTTGCAGGTCCAGAGACCGACAGTGGTGCTGTTGGCGGTGCCGGCGCCGCTCACGTCGAGGCACAGGCCGGACTGGACGCCGACGATGGTCCCGGTGGTGGTGGTCCGCCAGCGTTGGTTCGCGCCGCCGGTGCAGTTGTTGATCTGTAGTGCGGCCGGGGCGGTGGTGTCCTGGCCGACGACGTCGAGACACATCGTCTCGTCGTAGACCCGCAGCTCACCGGCCGAAGTGAGGGTCCACGCCTGGTTGGCCTGGCCGTTGCAGTCGTAGATGTTGATGCCGGCGCCGGCCGTCCGGACGTTGCCGACCACGTCCAGGCAGCGGCCGCTGGCCACGCCGACCACCGTCGACGGCGCGGCGGCGGAGGCCGGCACACCGGGTGCCACGGCGAGCAGTGTCGCCGCCGCCAGCACGGCTGGCAGCAGCCGCCGTCGTCGTGGGCGACGTGCGTTGGTCCGTGCGATGACTCGCATCCGTCCTCCAGGGTCGACCACCACGAACAAGCGAACATCGACCATCAAAGATGGATACGGTGCACAAGTCAAACGATGTCCCTCGATCGGGGCAAACCCACAGATCGGCGCACGCTCTCCTCAACCGCCCTGCAACGACTCCCGCACGTGTCGGCGAGCGTGATGGATCCGGGACTTCAGCGTGCCGACCGGGATGCCCAGTTGACCGGCGATCTCCTGGTAGTCGAGCTGACACATGTCGCGAAGCACGAGTGCCGTCACCAGCTCCGGCCGGTGGGCCTCCAGCCGGTCCAGCGCGTCGAGGAGATCGAGACGGGATCCGGCGATGACGCTCGTCGTCCGGGGGTCGACCACGTCGACGGGCAGCAACGCGCTCGGCACCTCGGCGGCACGTCGCCGCAACCACCGGTAGGTCTGGCGGGCGCAGTTGGCGACCACCGTGTGCAACCAGGTCGTGAACAACGACCGGCCCTCGAATCGCTCGATGTGCCGGGCGACCTGCACCAACGCGTCCTGCGCCGCCTCTTCCGCGTCCTGCCGGCAGGGCAGGAAGCGTCCACACTGCTCAAGGACCCGCGGCCCGATCGCGGCC
>NZ_JBSFBM010000179.1:0-13998 GCF_053592955.1 Micromonospora sp. NPDC002411
TAGCGCCCGGAGCGACCGGACCCGCCCACCGCCGCGGCGTTGCGGGCCGGGTCGGTGATCCGCTGCCGGGAGGCCCGACCGGGCGCGGTGAGCAGCAGCAGGGCCTTGGCCACCGCGCTGGTCAGGTCGTGGTCGACGTTCTGGATGAGGCCCCGGGCACCGGCGCTGATGGTCGCCGCCGCCGCCTCGGGCTCCTCGGTACCGAGCAACAGCACCGCGGCCTGCGGCGCCCGGGCCAGGACCCGACGAACGAAGCCGGCACTGTCCGGCCGCGTGAGGGCCGTGTCGGCCAACACCACGTCCGCCGGCCGCTCGGCCAACCGCAGCATCACCTCAGGATCGGAGACGGCGGTACGAACGATTGCTGACAACCCCAGCCGCGCGGCAGCAGAAGTAAGGTGCTGGGCCGCGAGTGGTGTCCGAACGCACACAAGGACGCTACGCACTGTGGTCTCCTCTCCGCCAACGAGCAGACCATGACGGGGTCGGCTGGGGAGGGGGTTCCCGGCAATCCTTCGAACTTTTCCGACAGATGGGGCAAAAGCCGCAATTTGCGGGACGTTTTCGATCACACACGTGTGAGGTGACGACAGCCCGGGTACCGGGAGGTCCAGGCCGGGAACGGTGCGCCTGCGCGGCCCGCCGCCCGGACACCGGCCACAAGGATTTCTCGCGGAGCCGCGCGGGAGGAGGGGTGCTGATGTCGAACGTACGTAGACTGCCCGGACCCATCGTCGATCTCTGGGACTGGCAGCGGCTCGGTGCCTGCCGAGGGCGGGACAGCGCCCAGTTCTTCCACCCCGACGGCGAGCGGGGCTCCTCCCGACTGCGTCGCGAATCCGCCGCCAAGTCGGTGTGTCGCGCCTGCCCGGTCCGGGCCGAATGCGCCGCGCACGCACTGTCGGTTCGCGAACCGTACGGCGTGTGGGGCGGCTTCAGCGAGTCGGAGCGCCTGCGACTGCTCGCCGTCGGCTGGGAGGACCTGGCAGACCGCCGACACGCGCGGGTCGACGTCGCGCGGCTGGAGGCCCGTCTGGGCCACCCGCACAAGTCGACAGTTCCGATCCAACGCAACGTGGCCTGACCCGACACACACCCGACATACGGAACGCGCCCCCGGTTCGGGGGCGCGTTCCGGCGTTTCCGGGTGCATCGTGCGGCGGGGTTTCGCCGGCACCGGCGCCTCGGGCTGACCTGGATCGCGGCACTCGTGATCGCTGTCCGTTATGTCCGGTCCGACGCGCTCCGTTCTGTCTGACGCGCTGCGTTCGGTCTGATGCGCTCGGCGGGGGTCCGGCGCATTCACGTCCGGCCGCCGGTCGCGTTTGCGGGGTTCCGGCAACCTCGTCCTGTGACCGGTCGCACCCGTGGGCCGGAATCATGGCCGGGCCGGAGTCGTTACATAACCTGACGATCGCAGTACCAGGGCCCGCCGGCCGAACCCCAGGGTTGGAATGGCGGCCACCGGGCGGTCGTTACAGTCCCCACGAGCGATCCCCACGGAGGCGCCTCAGCGCCCCACCCGGCCCCAGGCACCACCTCCCGATGGTGCCGACGGATCGGCCCGGGAATGGGCCCCGGCCCCCGGTCGTTACACACGGACCCGGCACCCACCGCCTGGTAGGTCGCCGATCCCGGCACCACGGGCCCCGCCCGCAGGTAGCCGAACGAGCGCCGCGAGCAACCCCCGCCCGCAGGCGCGACCCCCTGAAGACTTCCCCCTTTAGCAGCGCCGGACGAGGTGCTCACACCCGCGGCATCACTGCGGGTGTCCTTACCCCCGAAGGAGCTACCCCCATGAACACGATCATGCGTAAGAGCGTGCTGTCCGTTGCTGGTCTCGCGTTCGCCGGTGGTGTGTTCGCCGGCCCGATCGCCGCGCACAACATCCACGACGCCAAGCCTGTCGCGGTAGCGGTGCAGGCCGACAAGCCGGACACCGCCAAGCTGATCCCGCACGGCACCCAGGGCAACCAGTCCCACATCGACCTGAACGACGAGCAGACGGCCAACGTCAAGGCGATCATCGCCGCGACGAAGAAGGCCGGTCTCCCGGAGCGCGCCGCGGTGATCTCGATCGCGACGAGCTTGCAGGAGTCGAAGCTGGAGAACCTGGGCCACCTCGGCGACATGAACGACCACGACTCGCTGGGCCTGTTCCAGCAGCGCCCGTCCAGTGGTTGGGGTACGCCGGAGCAGATCACCGACCCCGAGTACTCCACGACCGCGTTCCTCAAGGGCCTGCGTCAGGTCGACGGGTGGCAGGACATGCCCCTGACCGAGGCCGCGCAGACCGTGCAGGTCTCCGCCTACCCGGACGCGTACGCCCAGTGGGAGCAGCAGGCTGCCGACCTGGTCGGCCAGTACTGGAACAGCTGACCCCACCGAACAACCCGACCGATGGCCGGCACCCCACCCGGGGTGCCGGCCATCGTTGGTGGTCGGCTCGTAGATCTTGGACAGTTTCCGTTCAGGCAGGACGGAAACTGTCCAAGATCTCCACGATCGGACCCGCACAGGTCAGGCGGACGGCCGTGCGCTGGCCAACCGAGGCCGTCAGCGGACGGTGACGGTCACCGTGTGCCAGCCGGTCGCGCCGTCCGGGACGACGCCCTGCGTACGCTCGGTCTGGGTCTCGCCGGTCGCGTCCGTCGCCCGGACCTGGAGGCGATGCTCGCCCGGCGTGGCGTCCCAACTCCACGACCATTGCACCCAGGTGTCCACCGACACCGTCGGAGCCAGTGTCGCCTCCTGCCAGGGCCCGCCGTCGACGCGTACCTCGACGCGGCGGATGCCCCGGTGCTGCGCCCACGCCACCCCCGCCACGGTGATCGGGCCGGGGGTCAACCGGTTGCGTCGGCGGGGCGCGTCGATCCGGGACTGGGTCTTGATCGGGCCCTGGGCGGACCAGCCGCGCGGCACCCAGTACGCGTCGAAGTCGGCGAACCGGGTCAGCTCCAGCTCGGTCACCCACTTGCACGCCGACACGTAGCCGTAGAGGCCGGGCACCACCATCCGGACCGGGAAGCCGTGCTCGACCGGCAGCGGCTCGCCGTTCATGCCGACCGCCAGGAGGGCGTCCCGCCCGTCGCGCAGCGCGGCGGTGGGGGTGCCGCAGGTCCAGCCGTCGACCGACCGGCCAACCACCTGGTCGGCGTCCTCGTCCGGGTCCACCTCGTCGAGCAGTTCCCGCAGGGGTACGCCGAGCCAGCGGGCATTGCCGATCAGGTCCCCACCCACCTCGTTGGAGACGCACGCCAGCGTGACGTACCGCTCCACCAGCGGCCGGGCCAGCAGGTCGGCGTACGTGTAGGTGCGCTCGGTGCCGACCCGACCGTGGATCCGCAGCCGCCAGGTGTCCGGATCGACCTGCGGTACGACCAGCGCGGTGTCGATCCGGTAGAAGCCGAGGTTCGGAGTGACGTACGGCGCGAGTTGCGCCAGCGAGAGGTCCGCGCCGGCCGGCACGGCCGGCGCGGGGGCGACCGGTGCGGGTAGTCGGATCGCGTCCCGGGCGGCGGAGACGCCGCGTCGTCCCGCCAACCAGCGCCCACCGAGACCGGCCACCACTGCGGTGCCGAGCAGCACCCCACTGCCGGTGAGGAACCGTCGCCGGGACTCGGGGTCGACCTCGGCAGGGCCGTCCGCCCCGACGGGGGCCACCGGCACGGGCGCGGCGGGCGGCACGGTCGGGGTGGGTGGCGACCAGGGCCACGGGTCCAGTTCGAACGGCCCGTCGATGAACAGCCAGAGCACCAGGGCGCCGAGGCCGGCGCCGACCAGCGACGGCAACGCGTCGAAGGCGTCCGCACCGGAGCGGGTCACCGCGGCGGCCACGCCGATGACACCGAACGCGGCGATGCCGGCCAGGCCGAACGCCAACCGACGGACCGCCAGCACACCGAACAGCGCGGCGAACCCTGCCAGCAACAGGCCCGTGCCGACCAGCAGCGCAATCTTGTCGGCGGTGCCGAAGATGTCGATGGCCAGTTGCTTCAGCGACTCGGGGACGGCGTCCACGACCGCCCCGCCGACCGCTACCAGAGGCGCCGACCGGGGACCGGTCAGCACCGCCACCGGTTCGGCGATCCCGATCGCGACGGCGGCGGCGGTCACTCCGGCCAGCGCGGCGTAACGCCGCGACGTGGTGCTCATCGGCCCAGTGTGCGCGATCATCTCGCCCCGTCGCCAACAACGTCAGCGTTCGGTAATGACCTGGAAAGCGCGAGAACGGACCGGGGCACACCGCCGTACGACGGTGTGCCCCGGAACAGGTGTCGCTACCGGGTCAGAAGCCCGGGCCGTGCTGGTGGCCGTGACCGTGGCCGTGCCCACCGGCGGCGGCCGGCTCGGCCTGCTCCGGCTTGTCCACCACGAGGCTCTCCGTGGTGAGCAGCAGACCGGCGATCGAGGCGGCGTTGGTGACCGCGTTGCGGGTCACCTTCACCGGGTCGATGATGCCGGCCTTGACCAGGTCGACGTACTCGCCCTTGGCGGCGTCGAGGCCGTTGCCCCAGTCGAGGTCGGCGACCTTCTGCGTCACGACGTAGCCGTCGTGACCGGCGTTCTGGGCGATCCAGCGCAGCGGCTCGACGAGCGCCTTGCGGACGACCGAGACACCGACCTTCTCGTCACCGGTGAAGCCCAGGTCGTCGTCGAGCACCGAGAGGATCTGCACCAGAGCGGCACCGCCGCCGGGGACAGTGCCCTCCTCGACCGCTGCCTTGGTCGCCGCGATGGCGTCCTCGATGCGGTGCTTGCGCTCCTTCATCTCGACCTCGGTGGCCGCACCAGCCTTGATGACGGCGATGCCACCGGAGAGCTTCGCCAGCCGCTCGGCCAGCTTCTCCCGGTCCCAGTCGGAGTCGGAGGCCTCGATCTCCTTGCGGATCTGGGACACCCGGTCGGCGACGTCGGCCTTCTGGCCGCCGCCGTCGACGATCGTGGTGTTCTCCTTGTCGACCACGACGCGCCGAGCGGTGCCGAGCACCTCCAGGCCGACCTGGTCGAGCTTGTAGCCCAGCTCCGGGGCGACCAGCTCGGCACCCGTGGAGATCGCGATGTCCTGGAGCATCGCCTTGCGCCGGTCACCGAAGCCCGGGGCCTTGACCGCGCAGACCTTGAGGGTCTTGCGCAGCGAGTTGACCACCAGGGTGGAGAGCGCCTGGCCGTCCACGTCCTCGGCGATGATCAGCAGGGGCTTGCTGTTCTGCAGGACCTTCTCCAGCAGCGGCAGCAGCTCCTCGATCGCCGAGATCTTCTGGGTGGTGACCAGGATGTACGCGTCCTCGAGGACGGACTCCTGGCTCTCCAGGTCGGTGACGAAGTTCGGCGAGATGAAGCCCTTGTCGAACTGGAGACCCTCGGTCACGTCCAGCTCGGTGGTCAGCATGGAGCCTTCCTCGACGGTGATGACACCGTCGCGGCCGACCCGCTCCATCGCCTCGGCGATCAGGTCGCCGATCGTGGCGTCCTGCGCGGAGATCGTCGCCACGTTCGCGATCGACTCCTTGCTGGTGACCTCGGCGGCACGGCCGAGCAGCGCCTCGGAGACCTTGACGGCCGCCGCGTCGATGCCCCGCTTGAGGCCGGCCGGGTTGGTCCCGGCGGTCACGTTGCGCAGACCCTCGCGAACCATCGCCTGGGCCAGCACGGTCGCGGTGGTGGTCCCGTCGCCGGCGACGTCGTTGGTCTTGGTCGCCACCTCCTTGACCAGCTGCGCGCCAAGGTTCTCGTACGGGTTGGTGAGCTCGATCTCCTTGGCGATGGTCACACCATCGTTGGTGATCGTCGGCGCACCGAATTTCTTGTCCAGGACGACGTTGCGCCCGCGCGGGCCGAGGGTGACCTTGACCGCGTCCGCGAGGGCGTTGACACCGTGCTCCAGCAGGTGCCGGGCGTCGTCCGAGAAGCTCAGGATCTTCGCCATTAATGTCCCTTCGAAGCGCCATTGCCCCGGCCCGGCGAGCCGGACCGGGGCAATGGAACTGATCGGTTGCTTACTTCTCGATGACCGCGAGGACGTCGCGGGCGGAGAGCACCAGGTACTCCTCGCCGGCGTACTTGACCTCGGTGCCGCCGTACTTCGAGTAGAGGACGGTGTCGCCGACCTGCACGTCAACCGGAACCCGGTTGCCGTTGTCGTCGACGCGCCCCGGGCCCACAGCGAGGACGGTGCCCTCCTGCGGCTTCTCCTTGGCGGTGTCGGGGATCACGATGCCCGACGCCGTGGTGGTCTCAGCCTCGTTCGCCTGGACCACGATGCGGTCCTCGAGCGGCTTGATCGCAACCTTGGTCGCGGTAGTCACGGGCATACCCTCCTGGGGTACTGGTTTCGTTGCTGGCCGGCGGGGCCGACCAGCGTCAATCTGCCTCATGCCACCGGGCGGGGCCGTCGTCGCGGGTGCCGGTCCGCCTGGCGTTGCGCACCCGGGTCGTGAGACCCGGAAGCTGGCACCCTCAGGGTGAGAGTGCTAATCGCAGGTTATTCCGTGGCTAGCACTCCGTCAAGGAGAGTGCCAGCGCGTCGCGCCCCGCCAGCCAGGATTCTTGGGTCTACCGGGAGAATGACCGGGTGGATCTCGATCAACTGGCGGCGCTGCGTACCCCCGAGGGATCGGCCGCGCTCACGGCGGCGGCCGGTCTTGCCGGCGGTGATCCACTGGCCGCGGCCTCGGCGTTGCGCGCCGCCGGAGTGCCGCCGACGCTGGCCGCCACGGCGCTCACCCAGGCCGAGCTGCGTCACCGGGCGGTCGGCAAGTTCGGCCCGGCCGCCGCCGGGATGTTCCTCACCCGCCCCGGCCTGGAACAGGCCACCCGCCGGGTCGTCGCCGACCGTCGGGCCGCCCGGCTGCACGCCGCCGGCGTGCGCACCCTGGCCGACCTCGGGTGCGGCCTCGGCGCCGACGCACTGGCCGCCGCTCGCGCCGGCATCCGGGTGTACGGGGTGGAGGCGGACCCGGTGACCGCCGCGATGGCCGCCGCCAACGCCGCGGCGGCCGGCCTGGCCGACCTGTTCACCGTCGAGTGCGGGGATGCCACAGCGTTCGACGTCTCCCGGGTCGACGGGGTCTTCTGCGACCCGGCCCGCCGCACGACCGGCACCGGCCGACGGATCTTCGACCCGCGCGCCTACTCGCCGCCGTGGGACTTCGTGACGGGGTTGGCCGAGCGGGTGCCGCACACCGTCGTGAAGGTGGCACCGGGCCTGGACCACGGGCTCATTCCAGCTGGCGCGGAGGCGGAGTGGGTAGGTGTGGACGGCGACCTGGTCGAGGCCGCGCTCTGGTGCGGTGAGCTGGCCGAGGTGCCCCGCCGCGCCACCCTCTACCGGCAGCAGGGCGGCGAGACCCGCCGCCACCAGCTCACCGGCTCGGGCACCGACGAGGCACCTGTCGGGCCGACGCGTCGCTACCTGTACGACCCGGACCCGGCGGTGGTCCGGGCGCACCTCGTCGCCGAACTCGCCGCCGAGCTGGACGCCACCCTCGGCGACCCGAGCATCGCCTACCTCTATGCCGACCGCCCCACCCGCACCCCGTACGCGCGCTGCCTGGAGATCACCGACGTGCTGCCGTTCTCGCTCAAGCGTCTGCGGGCGCTGCTGCGCGATCGCGGGGTGGGTCGGGTGGAGATCCTCAAGCGGGGTTCCGCGCTTACCCCGGAGCAGCTTCGGCGGGACCTGCGGCTGACCGGCGACGCCTCGGCCAGCCTGGTGCTCACCCGGGTCGCGAACGCACCGACAGTGCTGATCGGGCAGCCGGTGGTCTAGCGTCGTCGGTGTGGCGGGACAAGGCACTCCGGCAACGGCACTGTTGGTCAAGCGCGGGATCGCGCATCGCACCCATCCGTACCGGGTGTCGCCGGACGCCCCGAACTACGGCGCGTTGGTGGCGGTGGCGCTCGGCGTGGCACCGGAGCGCGTCTTCAAGTCGCTGGTGACCGAGGTCGACGGTGGGCTCACCGTCGCGGTCGTCCCGGTCACGGGTGAGGTGGACCTCAAGGCGCTCGCGGCGGCGGTCGGCGGCAAGCGGGCGACGCTCGCCGAGCGGGCGGTCGCCGAGCGGGCCACCGGCTACGTACGCGGGGGGATCAGCCCGCTCGGGCAACGCCGCCGGTTGCCGACCGTGCTGGACGAGTCCGCGCTGGATCTCCCGACGATCTACGTCTCGGCTGGTCGGCGTGGCCTGCAGCTCGAACTGGCCGCGGCCGATCTGGTGGCGCTGACGGACGCGCGCACCGCGCCGCTGCAGACCCGCTGACGACATCCATGACGGCCGACCCGTTCCGGGATGGCCGGGGAGTAACAGTCGCGTTGCTGAATTGTTATCGCTCCCAACAAACTTGGCACCTGCGCGGTCTTGTGGAGCCGGTGTGACGCGAAATACGTTGCCGGACACAACAAAACGACACCTCCCCCACCCGAAAGGACCCTGCACATGCGTAAGGGGCTCCTCACCATCGCCGCCGTGGGCCTGCTCACGACCGGTGGATTGACCGCCTGCGGCGACGACGCCGGCTCTGGTTCGACCGACTCCAAGAAGACCCCCAAGATCGGCGTGATCCTCCCGGACAGCAAGTCCTCCGCCCGGTGGGAGACCGCGGACCGTCGCTTCCTGGAAGAGGCGTTCAAGGCCGCCGGCGTCCAGTACGACATCCAGAACGCCCAGAACGACAAGACCGCCTTCCAGACCATCGCCGACCAGATGATCACCAGCGGCGTCACCGCCCTGATGATCGTCAACCTGGACTCCGGCACCGGCAAGGCCGTGCTCGACAAGGCCAAGTCGCAGGGCGTCGCCACCATCGACTACGACCGGCTCACCCTCGGCGGCTCCGCCCAGTACTACGTCAGCTTCGACAACGAGACCGTCGGCAAGCTCCAGGGCGAGGGCCTGTCGAAGTGCCTGACCGAAAAGGGCGTCAAGAACCCCGTCGTGTCGTACCTGAACGGCTCCCCCACCGACAACAACGCCACCCTGTTCAAGGCCGGCTACGACTCGGTGCTCAAGCCGAAGTTCGACTCCAAGGAATACGTCAAGGGCCCTGAGGACGCGGTGCCGGCGTGGGACAACGCGCAGGCCGCGACGATCTTCGAGCAGCAGCTGACCAAGGCCAACGGCAAGATCGACGGCGTGCTCGCCGCCAACGACGGTCTCGGCAACGCGGCCATCTCGATCCTGAAGAAGAACAAGCTCAACGGCAAGGTGCCGGTGACCGGGCAGGACGCCAGCACCGAGGGCCTGCAGAACATCCTCGCCGGTGACCAGTGCATGACCGTCTACAAGGCCGTCCGGGAAGAGGCCAAGGCCGCGTCCGACCTGGCCATCGCGCTCGCCAAGGGCGAGAAGAAGGACACCGGCCAGTCGGTGAAGGACGGTGACCGGGACGTCCCCTCGGTCCTGCTCACCCCGAAGGCCATCTACAAGGACACCGTCAAGGACGTCATCGCCGACGGCTACGTGACCAAGGAAGAGGTCTGCGCCGGGGCGTACGCCAAGCTCTGCGCCGACGCCGGCATCAGCTGACCGACGCCGCAGTACCCGCCGGGACGACAATCGCCGCCCGGCACGGGAGCACCTCTCCCGTGCCGGGCGGCGCCCGCCGGACGGGCCCCGACACTCCCTTAAGAAGGAGACCCCCGTGTCCGCGACCCCCCTGCTGGAACTCCGCGGGATCGACAAGAGCTTCGGTCCCGTCCAGGTGCTCCGCGACGTCGCCCTGACCGTCCACCCGGGCGAAGTCACCGCACTGGTCGGTGACAACGGCGCCGGCAAGTCGACCCTGGTGAAGTGCATCAGTGGCATCCACCCCACCGATGCCGGTGAGTTCCTGTTCAACGGTGAACCAGTGCACATCGGCAGCCCCCGCGACGCCGCCGCGCTCGGCATCGAGGTCGTCTACCAGGACCTCGCGCTCTGCGACAACCTGGACATCGTGCAGAACATGTTCCTCGGCCGGGAGAAGCGCAGCGGCATCGTCCTCGACGAGCCGACCATGGAACAGCTCGCCGCCGAGACGCTCGCCGGGCTATCCATCCGCACCGTCACCTCGCTGCGCCAGCACGTGTCCAGCCTCTCCGGTGGTCAGCGTCAGACCGTGGCCATCGCCAAGGCCGTGCTGTGGAACAGCAAGCTGGTCATCCTGGACGAGCCGACCGCGGCACTCGGCGTGGCACAGACCGCCCAGGTGCTCGAACTGGTCCGCCGTCTCGCCGACAACGGCCTGGCCGTGGTGCTCATCTCGCACAACATGAACGACGTCTTCGCCGTCTCCGACCGGATCGCCGCGCTGTACCTCGGCCAGATGGTCGCCCAGGTGAAGACCACCGACATCACCCACGCGCAGGTGGTCGAGCTGATCACCGCCGGGCGCTCGGGCGGGCTCGGCATCGCCGCCGACCCGGGCAGCAACGGCGACGGCCCGCAGCCGGCCGACTCGATCTCAGGAGGCGCCCGATGACCACCACCGCCGTGCGGAAGGACGGCCCCGCGGCCGTCACACCGCCGCCGACCGTCGGGGGCCACGCCCGCAACTACCTGAGCCGGGTACGCGGCGGCGACGTCGGCGCGCTACCGGCCGTGCTCGGCCTGATCGTGCTCTGCACCGTCTTCGCGATCATGCGGCCGTCGTCGTTCCTGTCGGCCGGCAACTTCGCCAACCTCTTCACCCAGGGCGCGGCGGTCACGCTGATCGCGATGGGTCTGGTCTTCGTGCTGCTGCTGGGCGAGATCGACCTCTCCGCGGGCTTCGCCAGCGGCGTCTGCGCGGCGGTACTGGCCAATGTGGTCACCGTCCTCGGCTACCCCTGGTGGGTCGCCGTGCTCGCCGGGATCGCCACCGGCCTGGTCATCGGCACCAGCCTCGGCCTGCTCGTCGCGAAGATCGGCATTCCGTCCTTCGTGGTCACCCTCGCCGGCTTCCTCGCCTTCCAGGGCATCGTGCTGCTGCTGGTGAAGGAGGGCACCAACATCTCCGTCCGCGACGAGGTGCTGGTCGCCATCGCCAACCGCAACCTCACCCCCACCCTGGGCTGGGCGCTGGCAGTGCTCGCGATCGTCGGCTACGCGGCGGTGCAACTGCTGCGCCACCGCAACCGGGTGGCCCGCGGTCTGATCACCGACCCGATCGCGGTGGTGGCGCTGCGGATCGGCGGGCTCGCCGTCATCCTCGTCACCGCGGTGTACGTGCTCAACCTCGAACGCAGCCGCAACGTCCTGATCAGCTCACTCAAGGGCGTGCCGATCGTGGTGCCGATCATCGCGGTGCTGCTGATCGTGTGGACCTTCGTGCTCCAACGCACCAGCTACGGTCGGCACATCTACGCCGTCGGCGGCAACCGGGAAGCGGCCCGCCGGGCCGGCATCGACGTCGACCGGATCCGGATCTCGGTCTTCATGATCTGCTCGTCCATGGCGGCTGTCGGCGGCATCGTGGCGGCCAGCCGGGCCAACTCGGTCGACCCGAACACGGGGGGCAGTAACGTACTGCTCTACGCGGTCGGCGCGGCGGTGATCGGCGGCACCAGCCTCTTCGGCGGCAAGGGCCGGGTCCTCGACGCAGTGCTCGGCGGCGCGGTCGTCGCGGTCATCGAAAACGGAATGGGCCTGATGGGGTACAGCGCAGGAGTCAAGTACGTGGTCACCGGCGTCGTCCTGCTGCTCGCTGCCAGCGTCGATGCTCTCTCCCGCCGCCGCGCGGCAGCCACCGGCACCCGCTGACCCCGCGCGGGAGGTAGCACCACGATGCGCCCAGGACCTAGCCAGGACGACGTCAGACGGCAGAACCTCGGGGCCCTGCTGAGACACGTGCACGTCCACGGGGCGACCACGCGGGCCGAACTGACCACCACACTGGGCCTCAACCGCAGCACCATCGGCGCGCTCACCGCCGACCTGTCCGCGGTGGGGCTGGTCAGTGAGGGGGCACCGAAGGAGACCGGCCGGGCCGGACGACCGTCACTCGTCGTCCGGCCCGAGTCGGCCCGGGTCTACGCGTACGCGTACTCGGTGGAGGTGGACCGGTTACGCGCCGCCCGGGTCGGTCTGGGCGGCGCGGTCCTGGACCGCCGTGAACTGGACCGACCGCGCGGGTTACTGGCCGCCGAGGCCGCGCCGCTGTTGGCCGGCGCGGTCAAGGAGATGCAGCAACTGGTCCCGACCGACGCGATCTGCGTCGGCGCCGGTGTCGCCGTCTGCGGCATGGTCCGTCGAGACGACGGCCTGGTGCGGCTCGGTCCGACCACCGGCTGGGTGGACGAGCCGATCGGCGCGGCAGTCGCCGACGAGTTGGGCATCGACGTACCGGTCACGGTGGGCAACGTGGCCGACGTCGCCGCGTTCGCCGAGCACGCCCGGGGTGTGGCGGCCGGCTGCGACAACGTCCTCTACCTGTACGGGGACGTCGGCGTGGGTGCCGGCATCATCGCCGGTGGACGGCGGCTGACCGGGCACGGCGGGTACGGCGGCGAGGTCGGACACATGAAGGTGGTCCGCGACGGCAGGCCCTGCGAGTGCGGTGCCCGGGGCTGCTGGGAGACCGAGATCGGCGAGCACGGTCTGCTGCGCGCCGCCGGACGGTCCGACGCGCGGGGCCGCGACGCGTTACTGGAGGTCTTCGACGCCGCCGACCGGGGTGACGCGCGGGCACAGACGGCGGTCCGCCAGGCCGGCGACTGGCTCGGCTTCGGAGTCGCCAACCTGGTGAACGTCTTCAACCCTGAAATGGTGATCTTCGGCGGCACCATGCGCGACCTCTACCTCGCCGCCGCCGCCCAGATCCGTAGCCGGCTCAACTCCAACGCGCTGGGCGCCTGCCTGGAACACGTCCGGCTGCGTACGCCCAAACTGGGCGAGGACGCCCCGCTGATCGGGGCCGCCGAACTGGCCTTCGAACGGCTCCTCGCCGACCCCCTCGACGTGGGCTGACCCGCGTACGCTGTCCGGCGTGGATGTCGAGTTGCGCGCCTCGGACGACGACCGTAACCGGGTGGTCGCCGAGCTGCACCGGCACACTGCGGCGGGGCGGCTGACCCTCGACGAGTTCTCCGACCGGGCCGGTGCAGTGTGGACGGCACGCACCCTCGGCGACCTGGCCGCGCTGACCCGCGACCTTCCCGCTCTGTCCGACCCGGTTGTCGGCAGCGACACCGTCGGGCACGGGCGTCGCGAGCTGCTGATGCTCTTCGCCGCCGCAGCTATCACTCTGCTGCTGCTCGGCGGCTTCCTCGCCATCACGCGCTGATCCACGTCGCCAACCGGTGAACTGATCACGCGATCGGTCCGTACCAGTGGGCGGACGGGCAGCCGGGAGCGTACGGCTGGCCGGTCCAGACGCGATCCGGTCCGGACCGAGGAGGCACCACAGACATGGCACCGCTCAGATCCGCCCATCGCCGACTGGGCAACCGGACCCACCGAGCGGCGATGCTGCTCATCGCGATCATCGCGGGGGTCGGTGTCCTACCCGGCGCTGCCATCGCCGCCCCCGCCGGCGGGCGACAGCTCAACGCCGCCGACATGACACTGCTCAACGGCGTGCGGTTGGCCGGGCTGTGGGAGATGCCGGCCGGCCAGATGGCCGCCGAGAAGGGACAGTCGGCAAAAGTACGGGAGATCGGCGCCGGCATCGCCGGTGAGCATCAGCGGCTCGACGAACTCGTCGTGGAGGCGGCCAACAAGCTGGGCGCGACCATCCCGAGCGAGCCGACGGCCCAACAAAAGGGCTGGCTGACGGAGATGAAGGACGCCTCCGGCGCTCGGTTCGACCAGATCTTCGTGACCCGCCTCCGGGTCGCCCACGGCAGCATTCTCCCGGTGATCAGCGCAGTACGGGCCAGCACCCGGGACGCCACCGTCCGCAAGCTCTGCGAGGACGCCACCGGCTTCGTCACGCATCACATGCAGATGGTCGGCCAGCCAGGGCCGGCGGTTGCTGTCGTCCAGGGGTACGCCGGAACGCATCAGCGCCACGTTCTCCGGGGAGTGGAACTCGTCCGCC
>NZ_JBSFBM010000180.1:0-13990 GCF_053592955.1 Micromonospora sp. NPDC002411
CAGCAGAAGGCCGGGAAGAACAGCGGTCGTCCGGCGGGAACCACGCAACTGCGTTGCGCAGAGCCACCGAACGTACCCGCGAGGAACCACACCGCCCTTCTGCGTGGGGTGGTACTAGAGAACGCCCAGGTCGCGCGCCGTCTGGTTGCGGCTGTTCATGGCGACGGTACGGGCGGATCGGGTTGCCTCAGTGCTCGTGGTGGTACGACCGGCCTGAGGCCGGCGCATTCGAGCCCGGGACAACGCTTCGTTGAGTAGTTGCATCTCGAAGGCTCCACTCGGGACGTTGAACATCGTCTTCTCTCTCACTGCCGGTGTGACACCGGCGTAGTTGGTACGGATCGGGAACATGTCAGGCTGCCAGCCGGACCGCGCCACGCACTTCGGACAGCCCACTGGCCGCCAGTCGCGCCTCGGCCTCGACCCGAAGCTCGGCATCACGGGCGACGTCCTCCTTACGCGGACGGCCACGGGGCCGCTTGCGCGGGACGACCGCGCCACGCTCGAAGATCTCGCCGCCCCAGACGCCCCACGGCTCCGCTCGCTCAACGGCTCCAGCCAGGCACTCGACGCGCAGCGGGCAGTCCCCGCAGAGCGACTTGGCCAGCTCGAGCTCGGTGGGCGAGTCCGAGAACCACAGGTCGGGGTCGAACTTCCGGCAGGGCAGGTTCGCCTCCAGCTCGACGCTCATGTCGAGGGGGGCCAACGCCAGACTCATCTCCCGGTCACCTCTCTCTCACTTCGATCTCGTGGATCGCATTCCGACGTACTTACGGCGGGCAAAAAATTGAGGCCGCGGATCCCGGTTACGGGTTCCGCGGCCTCGAGGTGAGCCGGTGTCTGATGGTCAGACCGGTTTACCTCGAGGTGGAACGCCGCGGACATCCATGCGCTTCTTGGCGACCCGGATGCCATTGCCCGTGAAGCCACTGGTCCCCTCGACTCCGACGGGCGCGACGGTCAGGGTCAGCTCGGCCTGAACCTGGTGCACCTGCGGAACCGACGGTCGTGCGGTGGCCGTGAGGGCCACCCGGACAGCCGACAGCGGAGCGTGGACAGACGGCATCGCCGCCAGACGCTCATAGGTGAAGATCTTCACGGGTGCCACCTCCCTCACGTTCCTCGACTCGACTGAACCAACCCCCGTGAGCAGCCGGAATGGCGCCGCTCGCGTGGTGTGTCCTGAGGCTATTCCTCGCGCCGGGGCGAGGGCAAACGAATTTACGACGAGATTTCGAAAGTTTTCTCCGGGCAGACGTCGTCCACCCCCGCGCCCCCCACCAGCGCCAGCACCGAATCCCCGTAAAGGCCCAGTTTGCGGGGGCCGATGCCGGCGATGGCGATCAGCTCCTCGGAGCGTCCGGGCCGCCGCTCGGCCAGCGCGATCAGCGTCGCGTCGGTGAAGACCACGTACGCGGGCACCTTCTGCGCCGCGGCCACCCGCTGCCGCCACTCGCGCAGCCGTTCGTGCAGCTCGTCGTCGATGTCGGACGGGCAGGTGGGGCAGCGACCCAGCTTGCGGTCCGGGCCGGCGAGCAGGGTGGCGCCACAGATCCGGCAGGAGACGATCTGGGTCCGCCGCCGTTCGGCGCGGGCCGGACCGGTGCCGCCCACCGCCCGCTCGGTGCCGCCGGAGCGGTCCAACTGGGGCAGGAAACGCGACGGCCGCCGGGCCCGTCCGCCCGGCGAACGTGCGGCGGCGTACGACAGCCAGAGCCACTCCCGCGCACGGGTGATCCCGACGTAGAGCAGCCGACGCTCCTCCTCGACCTGTTCGACAGTCTTGGCGTACGTGGTGGGCAGGGTGCCCTCGGCGAGGCCGATCAGGAACACGGCGTCCCACTCCAGCCCCTTGGCCGAGTGCAGCGACGCGAGGGTCACCCCGTCCACCGTCGGTACGTGCTGCTGGGCGGCGCGGCGGGCCAGCTCCTCGGTGAAGTCGGAGAGGGTGACCTGACGCTCCACCGACGCGGCCTCGCCGATCGGCACCACCTCGGGGCTGGCCGCGTACTCCTCGGAGAGCTGTACCAGCGCGGACAGCGCCTCCCAGCGTTCGCGGGCGGCGCCACCGGCCGGGGGCGCCTCCGGGGACCAGCCGACCGCGGTGAGCGCCTCGACAACGGCGGCCGGCAGCGGCGTCTCGCCGGGGATGGACCGGGTGGCGGCGCGCAACGCGACCATCGCCTGGCGCACCTCGGCCCGCTCGAAGAACCGCTCCGCGCCCTGTACGACGTACGGCACCGAGGCCTCGGTGAGCGCCTTCTCGTACGCCTCGGACTGCGCGTTGACCCGGAACAGCACGGCGATCTCCTTCGCCGGGGTGCCCGCGTCGATCAGCGCCCGGCAGCGGGCGGCAACGGCGTTCGCCTCGGCCGGCTCGTCGGTGAAGATCCGCAGGTCCGGTTCGGGGCCGGGTGGGCGCTGCCCGCTCAACTCCAGGCGCAGACGCGCCTCGGTGCCTCGGGCCTGGGAGATCACCGCGTTGGCGAGCCCGACCACCTGCGGGGTGGAGCGGTAGTCACGGACCAGCCGCACGACTGTGGCGTTGCGGTGCCGGCGCGGGAAGTCGACCAGGTACGCCGAGGTCGCCCCGGTGAACGAGTAGATCGTCTGGCTGGCGTCGCCGACCACTGTCAGGTCGTCGCGACCGCCGAGCCAGGCGTCGAGCAGCCGCTGCTGGAGTGGGTTGACGTCCTGGTACTCGTCGACCACGAAGTGCCGGTACTGGCCACGGACCTGCTCGCCGACGTCCGGGTGCTCCTCGATGCCCCACACCGCGGCACGCAGCATGTCCTCGAAGTCGATCACGCCGTTCGAACGCTTGAGCTGCTCGTACGCGGTGAACACGTCGGCCACCTTCGCCGGCTCGTGCGGGGTGTCGCGCAACGCCCGGGCGGCGGACACCACGTAGTCCGCCGGCTCGACCAGCGACGACTTCGCCCACTCGATCTCGCCGGCCAGGTCGCGGGCGGCGGCACGGTCGGCGCGCAGGCCGACCCGGGCCGCGGCGAGGGTGACGAGTCGCACCTTGCTGTCCAGCAGCTCGGGCATGGCGCGGCCGGCCAGTAGTCGGGGCGCGAAGTACCGCACCTGCCGCAACGCGGCCGCGTGGAACGTCCGCGCCTGGACACCCTGCGCACCGAGCAGAGTGAGACGGTGTCGCATCTCGGCGGCGGCGCGGGCGGTGAAGGTGACCGCGAGGACGTGCCGGGGGGATATCTCACCGCTGAGTGCCCGGTGGGCGATCCGGGAGGTGATCGCCCGGGTCTTGCCGGTGCCCGCGCCGGCCAGGATGCAGACCGGGCCGGTGGGAGCGGTCACGGCGGAGCGTTGCTCCGGGTCCAGCCCGGCGAGCACCTGTTCCGACGCTGAGTGAACCACCACAACCAGGAATCATCTCAGCTACCCGCAGCGTTGCAGCGAACAGCCTCGGCTTGATCGGCAGGCCGGGGCCGGAGGAGTTGGAGGATCCGACGATGTTGACGATGTATTCCACCCCCTGGTGCGGCTACTGCCACCGGCTGAAGTCGCAGCTCGACCGGGAGGGCATCGGTTACGAGGTGGTCGACATCGAGCAGGACCCGAAGGCCGCGGAGTTCGTGATGAGCGTCAACGGCGGCAACCAGACGGTGCCGACCCTGCGCTTCGACGACGGCAGCGCCCTGACGAATCCCTCGATCAACCAGGTCAAGCAGCACCTCGAGTCCCTCACCGCCTGACCGGTCAGCCCACGTCGACGAGCGGCCGCCCCCAATCGGGGCGGCCGCTCGCCGTGTCTCCGGACGCGTCAGCGCGGTCTTCGGACGGGTCAGCGTGGCGAGGACCGGTGGGCACCGGATCGGCTTGCGGCGTCCTCAGCCGGTCGCCTGGGCGCCGGGAGCACCGGGCGGGTCGGCTTCGGGCGGCGGGTGCCGGTCGGGGTGCTCAGGTGCCGGCCCCGCCAGAGGTAGGTGCCGGCGACCAGGGTGGCCAGGCCGACCAGCGCAAACAGCACCCGGTAGTCCAGAAACCCGACCAGCAGGGCACCCACGCCGATGGAGAACGCCTGCGGCCCGCTGACCACCGCCTGGGTGGCCGCGGCGACCCGGCCGACAAGCGCGGGCGGGGTCCGACGCTGGATCAGCGTGTGCAGCCCGACCATCGTCAGCGGGATCGAGACGCCGGCCAGCAGCACGGCCGCGAACCCGAGCCGGATATCGGGGTACGCGAGCGCCAGCGCGGCCGGGGAGAAGAAGGCGACACCGGCGGCAAGCGTGCCGACCTCGCCGAGCCTGCGGATCAGCGCCGGTGAGCAGAGCCCGCCGAGCAGCCCGCCCACGCCCTGCACGGTGACCAGCACGCCGACGAACGCGGCATCCCGGTTCAGCCCCTGGTCGACGTAGGCGAAGATGAGCGACTCGCTGAAGCCCATCACCAGTGAGCCCAGCCCGTATCCGAGCAGGGCCCGACGCAGGGCCGGCTCGCCGGCCAGGTGCCGCAGACCGGCGCCCAGCTCGGCCGGCCAGCGCAACCGCACGGTCGGCGGCATCTGCCGTGGAGTGGGCAGGGCGGTGACCACCGCCGCGGCGGTCAGAAATCCGACGGTCCCGATCCCGGCCAACGCCCACCCGCCAAGCGCCGCGTAGAGCGCCGCGCCGGCCAGCGGGCCGATCAACCGCATCCCCTGGCGTACGGTCTGCAACAGGCCGTTCGCCTCGGCCAGCAGCTCGACCGGCACCAACTCCCGGATGAGGCCACTGAGCGCCGCGCCGAGCGTGATGGACGACAGTCCGTACAGGGCGGCCACCAGGTAGACGACCCAGACGTCCCCCGCGTCCCGGACGGTGAACAGAGGGGTGAGCAGGGCGGCGGTGACCACGTTCGCGGCCACGAAGAACGGCCGGCGCGGGTACCTGTCGACGAACCAGCCGACCAGCGGCGCCAGCATCATCGGCGCGATGACCGCGAAGATGGTCGCGCCGGCCAGCCCGCTCGAACCGGTCAGATCCTTGACCCAGATGGCGAGCGCGAGCAGCAGGATCGACTCGGCGGTCATGCTGGCCAGCAGGCCGCCGAAGAGCAGGCGGAAGTCGGGTCGGCGCAGGACGGTGCGCATGGGGTCCCTCCGGCGGGATGGCGTGCCCAGGGTGGGCGAGGTCGACGGGCCGCGACCGCGGGTCCGTCGTCGTCTGGCATTCCCGTGGTCCGATTTTTGTAAGACACGCCCCCGCCGGGAACCACCGACGTCGGCCGCGCCGTCCATACTGACCGTGGGGGGCGAATTTCATACAGTTACCGTCGCGTCTGCGGCGGTCGACGGGAAAGAGGACACTGTGCCTCCTGCCGCACCCAGCCCGATCCTGCGTCGTCGCCGGTTGGGCGTCGAGTTGCGTCGCCTGCGGGAAGCCGCAGGCCTCACCGGTGACCAGGTAATCGAGCGTATCGGTTGGGCCTCCGCGTCCAAATTGTCGCGACTGGAGAATGGCCGCAGCCGACCGGACCCGCAGGACGTCGGCGACCTGCTTGATCTCTACGGCGCCGACCAGGCGGTGCACGACGAGTTGCTCGGCATCACCAGCGAGGCCGGCGACATGCGCGGATGGCTGAAGAACTTCCCGGTGATGACGCAGCAGCAGCGCAGCTGGGCCGAGTTGGAGGCGGGCTGCGCGGAGATCTCCGAGTACAACCCGACGCTGGTGCCCGGTCTGCTGCAGACCCCGGGCTATGCGCAGGTCCGGATCGTCTCGGCCCGGCAGGTGGGCGAGGGTGCGGGCGAACCGGAGCCCGACGACGAGCCGGAGACCGAGGTGCAGGCGCGGCTGGCCCGCCAGTCGCTGCTGACCCGTGAGCCGTACGCGCCCCGTTACACAGCCGTGCTGGAGGAGGCGGCTCTCGGCCGCCGCGCCGGGCCACCCGAGGTGCTGCACGAGCAGTTGCTCCAGCTCTGCGAGTTGGCCCTGCTGCCCAACGTCACGCTGCACGTGCTGCTGCGGGACACCCAGATCGGCAACTGGTTCATTCCGCCGACCGCGTTCTCGGTCTACCGGTTCGCCGATCCCCTCGATCCGGAGACGCTCGCGATCGAAGGTGGCTTCACTGATGTCATGTCGACCGAGGCAATCACGCTAAATCGCTATAAAGTGGTGTTCGAGTGGCTATGCACGGCGGCACTAAACGCCTCGGACACCCTCTCCTGGCTGATCGAGGCGACGGGACGGCTGACCGAGGCGGTGCCCCCATCCACAGTGGCGTTCGGGCCGGCAACGGCGCCGACCCAACGCCGCCGGGATTCGGGGCGGCTGACGGACCGGTGATCCACGGGGGACCCTCCGTCGGGACGTGCGGCACCACTCGTCCCATCGGATCGCTTCACATCAGGAGCAGAACCATGAACGACATCCACAACACGCCGTCCGTCTCCGCCCACTCGTTGGCGGATGCCCCGTGGCGTACCAGCACGCGCAGCCAGACCTCCAACTGCGTGGAGGTCGCACCGCTCGGCACCGGCCCGTCGGCCGTCGCCCTGCGGGACAGCAAGGACCGAGGCGGTCCGGTGCTGCTGTTCAACCGTGCGGGATGGCTCGGTTTCATCAGCGGTGCAAAGAAGGGACAGTTCGATCTGAACTGATCCGGTGACTGGTACGGGGCCGTCGGCGTGCTGCCGGCGGCCCCGTCGTCGTACCGGCCCACCGACCCCGCTGAGCAGCATCCGCCGATCGGACGACGCTCGGAACTGATAGGCGCGTTTCAGTTGCTGGGACGAACACGGGGCGTAACATGGCCCTCGGGTACGTGGAACTTCCACACAAGCACATTCGTCGCGGTTCATCCGGAGACCCTCATGCGGTTCCTGATCGTTCGCACCGACATCCGCGCCGTCGCCGACGGGGACATCGCCGCCGCCTGGGCGGACGGCCACCGGCTTCGCGACGAGACGACCACACCCGAGCCGCGACGGCAGATCGTGCACGCCGAGGACCGGGACGCCGCGCTCCTGCTGGCCCGGGCCCTCGCCACGGTCGGCGCGGTCCGCGCCGGCAAGCAACGGGTCAAGGTTCTGCCGCTGGCCGAACCCCGAGCCGCCTTCCGACACAGACCGGGGCCCACCGGCACCTGATTCGACAAGACGTCCGTCGTGGTCGGACCGGCTCCCCCGCCGCGTTTCTCGCACCCACCGACCACGACGGCACGTGTTCCCGGCCCGTGACCGCCGCGGCAACGGCGGCCACGGGTCGGGACCGCGCCTCACCTGTCGGCGTCCACCCAACCGTCCAGCCACCGGTGGATGAGGAACAACGCGATCGACGACGGTGGCGGCAGGATCAACTGCGCCCCGTCGCCCACGTCCACCGTCTCCCCGGCCAGCGCCGCCCCGATCTCGCGACGCGAGAACCACCTGGCGTACGCGATCTCGGACGGGTCGACCTGCACCGGATCATCCGGGTTGGCGGTGGCCAGGAAACCCAGCATCAGCGAGCCCGGGAACGGCCATGCCTGGCTGCCCACGTACCCGATGCGCTCGACCCCGATGCCCACCTCCTCGCGGACCTCGCGCAGGACGGCGGCCTCCGCCGACTCGCCCGGCTCGACATAACCGGCCAGGCAGGAGTAGCGCCGGCCGCCGGGAGTGCCCGGCCAGCTGGCGTTGTTGCCGAGCAGACATCGCCCGTCCGGGCCGGTCACGCCGTCGTGCACCAGGACGATCATCGCCGGGTCGGTACGCGGCCAGATCCGCCCACCGTTGCGGTCCACCCGCGACCAACCGGCCTCGTCCATCGCGGTCGGTGCCCCGGTGCTCGTCGAGTAGCCGTGCCGGGTGTGCCAGTTGAGCAGCGCTAACGCAGTGGTGAAGATGCCCGCCTCGCGGTCGGCCAGCAGGTGACCCACCTCGCGCAGGTTGACCGGCCGGGTCCCCGGTATCGCCGGCAGCGGCGCGTCGACAGCGAAGACCGGCACCCCGTCCGGCTCGACACCGAGGAACATCGCCGTCGACTCGGACCCGGCCGGCACGTCGGCCGCACCGAACAACACCAGCGCCGGGGGCGACGCGTCGGTGCGGGCCAACGTCCGACCGTCGTCGGTCGAGTCGAGCAGCAACACCCGCGCGCGCAGCCACGCCTCGGTCAGCCACTGCCTGTCACCCCGCCGGTGCGCCGCCCGATCCAAGGTTGACCGCGCCAACGGCGGCGCCGCCTCCCCGCTCACGCCAGCGCTCCGCTGCCGGGCCCGGTCGCGCGCTCGCTCACGCTGCTGGCTCGGTGTGGACCGTGGTCAGCGCGGCCAGAGCCGGGGTCACCCGCTCCGCGTCACCGAGCACCACGACCGCCGCCCGAGCCGGTGCCAGGTACCGGGCACCCACCCGCGCGACATCGTCGATGCTCGCCTTCGCCAACCTCGCCGCGTACTCGGCGAGGAAGTCCAGGCGCAGCCCGTTGCCCGCGTACGCGCTGGTCAGCGCCGCCAGACCGGCCTGGGTGGACATGCCGAGCTGAAGGGTGCCCAGGGCGTACTGACGGGCCTGCTCCAACTCCTCGGGCTTCGGCGGCAGTGACGCCAGCCGACCCAACTCGTACGTCGTCTCCAGCAGGGCCGGGCCGGTGACCTCGGTGGCCACCTCGGCGGAGGCGACCAGCACCGACCCCGCGACGGAGTGCTCGATGCCCGAGTGCGGGCCGTACGTGTATCCCTTGTCCTCGCGAATGTTCTCCACCCAGCGGGAGGAGAAGTAGCCGCCGAAGATCAGGTTGGCCAGTTGCAGCGCGGCGTGGTCGGGGTCGGTGCGGGGCACCGCCGGGAGCGCGATCCGCAGTGAGGACTGCACCGAGCCGGGCCGGTCGACCAGCAGCAGAGGCCCCGGCTCCAAGGGCGGGGTGGCCGGCAGCTCAGCGATCCGCCCGGCGCCGGCCCAGCCGCCGAGCGCCCGCTCGGCCGCGTCCAGCGCCTTCTCCGGCTGCACGTCGCCGACCAGCACCAACTGCGCGCCGGCCGGATGGACCCGCTCCTCGTGCAGGGTGCGCAGCGCCGCCGGTCGGACGGCTCGGATCTGCCCCGGTTCCGGGGTCTGCGTCGCGTACGGGTGCCGGCCGTAGACCCGCTTCAGCAGCGCCTCCCGGGCCAGGTGCGCCGGCTGGCTCTGTGCCACCTGGATCCGGTCGACAAGCCGGTCCCGTTCGGTGGCGACCTCGTCGCTCGGGTAGTTGGCGCTGGTCAACACATCGGCCAGCAGCTCCAGCATCCGGTCCAGGCCGGTGACCAGCCCGGCGCCGGAGAGCATCAGCCGGTCCGGGTCGACGCCTGCGGAGAGCCCGCCGCCCACCTTCTGCAACTCGGCGGCGAGCTGCACGCTCGTCATCGACTCGGTGCCGGAGAGCATCGTCTGCGAGAGCATCGCGCCCCGGGCCAGGTGGACCCGGCCGAACGGCACCCAGAGCCGCAGCTCGACCAGGGGCACGGCGGGCCGGCGTACGGCGATCACGGTGAGGCCGTTGCGCAGCGTGCGCTCGGCCTGCTTGGGCACCTTGAGCTTGCGGGTCGGCCCCAGCGGGGGCAATGTGCGCGGCGCGGCAGCGACAGTCCCGGTCATCGGGCACCTCCGGCGATGACCTCGATCGCGGCCCGACGCTCCGGCCGCAGGGTGGCCGCAGCGGCCCGGACCTGCTCCTCGGTGACCTCGCCGACCAACCTTGGCAACTCGTTGAGCAGGCCCGGTTCGCCGCGCTGCTGTTCCAGCACGGCCATCCGCAGCGCGCGGCCGAGCACCGCGTCGGTGTCGCGCAACAGGTGCGTCGCCATGCGGGCCTGGGTGCGGTCCAGCTCACCGTCGGTCAGCCCGTCGGTGGCCAGCCGGTCCAGTTCCTCGTCGATGGTGCGCAGCACCTTGTCCACGTCGCCTCCGGGCGGCAGGTGCGCCTGCAACAGCAGGGCGGTGGGGTCACGGACGTCGAACGGGTCGCCCATGAAGCCGAGGTATCCGCCGAGGCTGGTCACCATGCGGTCGCGCTGCACGAGTCGTTCGACCAGCCGCGAGGCGTCGCCGTCGGTGAGCACCTCGGCCAGCACCACGTACGGCAGGTAGCCGGCGAAGTCGCTGATCGGGTCGGGCACACGCCAGGCGCCGGCCACCGCCGGCAGCGGGGCGAGGGCATCGGTGTACGAGGTGCGCCGCTCCGCGGTCAGGTCGGGCTCGGTGAAGTCGGGTCGTTTCGGCGCCAGCCGGGCCGGTACGTCCCCGAAGTGCCGGGTGACTAGCTCGGTCGCCTCGGCCACGTCGATGTCACCGCTGACGGCCAGGACGGCGTTGCCGCTGGCGTAGTAGCGGCGGAAGAAGTCCGCGGCGTCGGCGACGGTCGCCGACTCCAGGTCGTCGAAGGAGCCGTAGCCGTCATGCGCGTTCGGGAACGTGTCGAACATGACCGGCGGGAGGGTCAGCCAGGGGAAGCCGCCGTACGGCCGGTTGAGGACGTTGACCCGGATCTCCTCCTTGACCACGTCGACCTGGTTGCGCAGGTTCTCCTCGGTCAGCCGGGGGCCACGCATCCGGTCGGCCTCCAGGAACAGCGCGCGTTCCAGCGCGTTGCTCGGCAGCGTCTCGAAGTAGTCGGTGTAGTCCAGGTGGGTGGACCCGTTGAAGGTGCCGCCCGCTCCCTGCACGTGCCGGAAGTGGGCCAGCTTCTCCAGGTTCTCCGAGCCCTGGAACATCAGGTGCTCGAAGAGGTGGGCGAAGCCGGTGCGGCCCTCCGGCTCGGAGCGGATGCCGACGTCGTAGACCACCGCCACCCCGATCACCGGGGCACTGCGATCAGGGGTGAGCACCACCCGCAGGCCGTTGTCGAGGGTGAACCGCTCGACCGGATATTTCGTCGCTGGAATTCTGGATCTCCGCGCCACGGGATCGACCCTAGCGCGTCGGCACGCCCACCACCTGCGACCTACCCGGAGCCGCCGCGACCGGGGCGGTGACCAGAGGCATGACCTCGGCGCCGACCCGCTCGGCCTCCTCGCGGTGCGGCCAGCCGGAGAGGACGAACTCGTCGACGCCGAGCGACGCGTACTCGTCGATCCGGGCCGCCACCTCTGCGTAGCTGCCGACCAGCGCGGTGCCGGCGCCCTCGCGGACCAGACCGACGCCGGCCCAGAGGTTGGGTGCGACGGTGAGCCCGTCGGTACGGCCGGCGTTGAGCGCGGCCATCCGGGCCTGGCCCACCGAGTCCATCCGGCGGAACCGGGCCTGGGCCGCGGCGATCCGCTCCGGGCTCATCCCGGCCAGCAGCCGGTCGGCCTCGACCCACGCGTCGGCGCTGGTGGGCCGAGCGATGACGTGCAGCCGCAGGCCGGTGCGCAGGGTCCGGCCGTGTTCGGCGGCGAGCGCCCTGATCCGGGCGGTCCGGGCCGCGACGGCCGCCGGCGGCTCGCCCCACATCAGGTACACGTCGGCCTGTCGGGCGGCCACCGTCTCGGCCGCCGGGGACGCGCCACCGAAGTAGACCGGGGGCGTCTCGGCGAGCGGGGTGGCCAGGCCACCGCCGTCGACACGGTAGTGGCTTCCGGCGTAGTCGAAGGGCCGGCCGGCCCAGGCGCGGCGGAGCACCTCGATGAACTCGCCGGTGCGGGCGTAGCGGTCGTCGTGTCCGAGGAAGTCGCCGTACGCCCGCTGCTCGGCCGGGTCGCCGCCGGTCACGATGTTGAGCGACAGCCGGCCTCCGGAGACGGCCTGGAACGCCTCGGCCTGCTGGGCGATCAGGGTGGGCAGCGCGAAGCCGGCGCGGACGGCGACCAGCATGCCGAGCCGCTCGGTGTGCTGGGCGACCGCCGCGCAGACGATCCACGGGTCGGGGCAGCCGGCGCCGACGGGCGTCAGCACGGCGGTGAATCCGTGCGTCTCGGCGGCCCGGCCGACCTCGGCCAGGTAGGCCACTGTGGCGGCCCGGTCGTGGCGGGCGGCGCCAGCGGTGACGGTGGCGGCGCCAACCTGATCGCCGTCGCCGGAGGTGGGCAGGAACCAGTGGAAGGTCATCGCGGAGTTGCCTCTCTGGTCAATCACCGAGTGCCGGACACCCTAGCAACCTGGTAGGAAATACCGACATAACTGAGACGCGAAATCTCGCCATGTGGATGGGTCTTGACGCTGACCGCAGCCTGGCCCAGTCTTCCTACCAACTAAGTAGGAATACTGCGGATTGGACGGACGATGAGACGGTCCCCCCTGCGCCGGATGGTCACTCTGGCCACCCTCGCCGTGGTCGGCGCGGCGACCCTGGGCAGCACCGCCGCGTGCGGCGACGACGACAGCAAGGGCGCGAGCGGAAGCTCCGGCCCGGTGACGCTGCGCCTCGGCTACTTCCCCAACATCACCCACGCGCCGGCGGTCGTCGGCGTGGAGAAGGGCATCTTCGCCGAGAAGCTCGGCGCGAACGTCAAGCTGGACCCGAAGACCTTCAACGCCGGGCCGGCCGCCATCGAGGCCGTCTTCTCCGGCGCGCTGGACGCCACCTACATCGGTCCGAACCCGACGGTGAACGCCTTCTCCAAGTCCAAGGGTGAGGCCGTCCGGGTCGTCTCCGGCGCGGCCTCCGGCGGCGTGGCCCTGGTGGTCAAGCCCGCCATCAGCGGCGTACAGGACCTGAAGGGCAAGAAGATCGCCACCCCGCAGCTGGGCAACACCCAGGACGTGGCGATCCGCTACTGGCTCAAGCAGCAGGGGCTGACCACCACGAAGGAGGGTGGCGGCGACGTCAAGATCGTGCCGCAGGAGAACGCCCAGACGGTCGAGACGTTCAACAGCGGCGCGATCGACGGCGCCTGGGTGCCCGAGCCGTTCGTCTCCCGCCTGGTCAACGCCGGCGGCAAGGTGCTCGTCGACGAGCGCGACCTGTGGCCGGACAAGAAGTTCGTCATCACCAACCTGCTGGTCAGCACCAAGTTCCTCAAGGCGCACCCGGACGTCGTGCAGAAGCTGGTCGACGGCCAGGTCGCCGCGAACGAGTTCGTCAACAGCAAGCCCGAGGAGGCCCAGCAGGCCATCTCCGACGCGATCGGGAAGATCACCGGAAAGCCGCTGGACCTGAAGCTCATCAAGCAGGCGTGGCCGACGTTGGAGTTCACCAACGACCCGATCGCGACCTCGCTCAAGGCCGGCCTCGACCACGCCGTCGACGTCAAGCTGACCGAACCGGTCGACCTCAACGGCCTGTACGACCTGAAGTACCTGAACAACGCGCTCAAGGCCGCCGGCAAGCCCGAGGTCGTCCAGCCATGACGTCGACCACGACGACGCCGCAGAGCGCGACCACAGCGGTCGCGCTCTCCGGCGTGACCAAGGTGTACGGGCGCGGGGCGAACGCCGTCCTGGCCCTCGACGGTGTGTCGCTGGACGTCGCGCCCGGCGAGTTCGTCTGCCTGGTCGGTGCCTCCGGCTGCGGCAAGAGCACCCTGCTGAACCTGGTCGCCGGACTGGACCGGCCCAGTGGCGGGCAGATCACGCTCGACGGCGACACCAACCCGGGGCTGATGTTCCAGGAGCCGGCGCTGTTTCCCTGGCTGACCGTCGACGGCAACGTGGAGGTGCCGCTGAAGCTGCGCCGGCTACCCCGGGCCGAGCGGCGCGAGCGGGTCGCCGAGCTGCTGCGTACGGTGCACCTGGCCGACTTCGGCCGCAAGCGCCCCCACGAGCTCTCCGGCGGAATGCGGCAACGTGTCGCGCTGGCCCGCACGTTGGCCCTGGACACCCCGGTGCTGCTGATGGACGAGCCGTTCGGCGCGTTGGACGCGATGACCCGGGACATCCTGCACGACGAGCTGGAACGCATCTGGTCCGAACGCAAACTCTCGGTGCTCTTCGTGACGCACAACGTCCGCGAGGCCGCCCGACTGGCCGACCGGATCATCCTGCTCTCCAGCCGCCCCGGGCGGATCATCTACTCCACCGAGGTGGACATCCCGCGCCCCCGACGGATCGACTCCCCCGAGGTCGCCGCCATCGCCGCCGAGGTCACCGAGCGGCTCCGTACGGAGG
>NZ_JBSFBM010000181.1:0-13943 GCF_053592955.1 Micromonospora sp. NPDC002411
TGTACTCGGTGTGCGCCCCGCGCAGCGTCCACAGCTGCCCGGTCACTTGACCGCTGGCGAGGAGCCCGAGGAGGGTACGCGGCAGGCGCATCCGGTGCACCACCGCGTACTCGGCGGCGTCGCGGTGCAGCAGGCCGGACCAGACGTCGGTGAGCGGCATGGCTTTCGCCCCGACCGCGATGCTGAGCAGCACGATCACTCCGAGCAGTGTCACCGCGGCGATCAGGCCGGCGGCGCGTACCGCCTGGCGACCGCGATGAACCGGGATGACGGCCGGGCCCCGGTCCGGCACGCGTGGTGCCTGCCTGGTGACGGTGGGTGTGGCGTCCAGTGTGGGCTCCGGGGTGGTGGCGGTGCGACGAACCGCTGTTGACAATGACCGAGGTTAGGCTAACCTAACCCCGCCGCCCTGGTCGAGTCCGGCCAAACCCTTGATCGAAAGACAACACCATGCCCGATGCCCTGTCCGCACGTCGTCTCTCCCGCCGTGGCCTCCTGGCCGCCGGTGGTGCCGCCACGTTGGCCACCCTGCTCGCCGCCTGCGGCACTGACGACACCGCGAAGCCCGCCGCCGGCAACGGAAGTGGCCCCTGGTCGTTCACCGACGACCGGGCCACGAAGGTCGAGGCGAAGGCCCGGCCGACGCGCGTGGTGGCCTTCACCGGCGTGGCGGCAGCACTGATCGATTTCGGTCTCGATAAGCAGCTGGTGGGCGTGTTCGGTGAGACCAGGCGTGCGGACGGTAGCGCCGACCCGCAGGCCGGTGACCTCAACATCGAGGCCGTCGAGATCCTCGGCAACGTGTGGGGCGAGTTCAGCCTGGAGAAGTACGCGGCGCTGCGTCCCGAGCTGCTGGTCACCCACATGTACGACCCGGACGCGCTCTGGTACGTGCCGGACGAGAGCAAGGCCAAGATCCTCCCGCTCGCGCCCAGCGTGGCGATCACCACCGCCCGGGTGCCGATGACCAAGCCGATCGAGCGCTACGCCGCGCTGGCCGAGTCGCTCGGCGCGGACCTGTCCGCCAAGAAGGTCACCGACGCGAAGGCCCGCTTCGACGCCGCAGCCGAGTCGGTCCGGCAGGCGGTCAAGGCCAACCCCGGCATCACGGTGATGGCCTGCTCCGGCAGCCCCGACCTCTTCTACGTCTCCAACCCGAAGGTCAGCACCGACCTGATGTACTTCGCCGAGCTGGGCGTCGACATCGTGGTACCCACCAAGCTCGAAGCCGGCGACTACTTCGAGGCGCTGAGCTGGGAGAACACCGCCAAGTTCCCGGCCGACCTGATCCTGCTGGACAACCGCAGCACCGCCCTTCAGCCCAAGGACCTCGCCGCCAAGCCGACCTGGCAGCAACTGCCGGCGGTCAAGGCCAACCAGGTGACCCCGTGGGACGCGGTGCCCCGCTTCTCGTACGCCGGCTCCGCGCCGTTGCTGGAGAACCTCGCCACCGCCATCCGGAACGCGAAGAAGGTCAGCTGAACCACCCATCGCCCCCGGGCGCACCGCCGCGCCCGGGGTGGGTCCTCGCTGCCCTCGTCGAGAACGTGGAAGGACATCCCGTGACCGTGCCGACGTACCCCGTCGAGACCACCGCGCCGTCACCGACGCCCGCCGTCGCGCGGGCCCACCTGCTGCACGATGGTTCGGTCGAGCAGTACCGCCGGACCATCGCCGACGGCGTCGACCGGGTCGCCCGCCGGGTCGCCAGCGTCGACCGTCCCGTCACCGGGATCACCCCGGCCGAGCTGGCCCCCCTGGTCGACCGGGTGGACCTGGACCGACCGCTGGGCGATGCCGGCGCCGCGCTGGACGAGTTGGAGGACGTCTACCTGCGCGACGCCGTCTGGTTCCACCACCCCCGCTACCTCGCCCACCTCAACTGCCCGGTGGCCATCCCGGCGCTGCTCGGCGAGGCGGTGCTCACCGCCGTGAACTCCTCACTGGACACCTGGGACCAGAGCGGCGGGGCGACCCTCATCGAGCGGCGGCTGATCGACTGGACCGCCGCGCGGATCGGCCTCGGCCCCAGCGCCGACGGTGTCTTCACCAGCGGTGGCAGCCAGTCCAACCTCCAGGCGCTGCTGCTGGCCCGCGAGGAGGCGTGCGCCGACGCGATCGGCCCGGCGGCCCGTGCCGAACTGCTGCCCCGGCTGCGGGTGCTCACCTCCGCCGCCGGTCACTTCAGCGTGCAGAAGTCGGCCAAGCTACTGGGCCTCGCCCCGGACGCGGTGATCGCGGTCCCCACCGACAGCCGTCGACGGATCCGCTCGGCAGCGGTGAGCGCGGAGATCGCGCGGTGCCGGGAGGCCGGGCTGGTGGTGATGGCCGTCGTCGCCACCGCCGGCACCACCGACTTCGGCTCCATCGACCCGTTGACGGAGCTGGCCGCGATCTGCGCGGCGACCGGCGTGTGGCTGCACGTGGACGCCGCGTACGGCTGCGGTCTGCTCGTCTCGCCGACGCGCCGGCACCTGCTCGACGGCATCGAGCGGGCCGACTCGGTCACCGTCGACTTCCACAAGTCGTTCTTCCAGCCGGTCAGTTCCAGCGCGTTGCTCGTCCGCGACCGGCGGACCCTGCGGCACGCCACGTACCACGCCGACTACCTCAACCCGGCCCGGATGGTCGAGCAGCGCATCCCCAACCAGGTCGACAAGAGCCTCCAGACCACCCGCCGCTTCGACGCGTTGAAGCTCTGGCTGACCCTGCGGGTGATGGGCCCGGACGCGCTCGGCGCGCTCTTCGACGAGGTGGTCGACCGGGCCGCCGACGCCTGGCAGCTGGTCAGCGAGGACCCCCGGTTCGAGGTGGTGACCCGCTCCGAGCTGAGCACCGTGGTCTTCCGCTACCTGCCGACCGGCCCCGGCCGGGAGTTGGCCGACGCGGCGAACCTGCACGCCCGCGAGGCCCTCGCGGCGTCCGGCCTCGCCGTGGTCGCCGGGACCCGGGTGGACGGCCACCACTTCCTGAAGTTCACACTGCTCAACCCGGCGACCACCGTCGACGACGTCGACCACGTGTTGGAACTGATCGCCCACCACGCCGGCCGGTACGTGCACGACCGCACGGCCGCCGACCTGACCTGCCACGTCGGCTGACGCCGACAGCGCCTGGAGACTCGCATGTCCACCCACGACTTCGTCGCCATCGGGCTCGGCCCGTACAACCTGGGTCTGGCCTGCCTCACCGCGCCGATCGACGACCTGGACGGGGTGTTCCTGGAGGCCCGTCCCAGCCTGGCCTGGCACCCCGGCATGCTGCTGGAGTCGGCCCGGTTGCAGACCCCGTTCATCGCCGACCTGGTCAGCCTCGCCGACCCGACGTCGCCGTACTCCTTCCTCAACTACCTCAAGGAGATCGGCCGGCTCTACCCGTTCTACATCCGGGAGAGCTTCTACCCGCTGCGCAGCGAGTACGACGCGTACTGCCGGTGGGCGGCGGCGAAACTGCCGAACCTGCGCTTCGGACAAACAGTGACCACAGTGGAGTTCGATTCCGCCGACGAGCGGTACGTGGTGCGGGCCAGCACCGGCGCGGGGGAGACCGTGGAGTACCGGGCCCGGCACCTGGTGCTCGGCACCGGCACCCCGCCCTACCTGCCCGACGCCGTGGCCGCGCTGCCCGGGGACGCCGTGCACAACTCCCGCTACCTGGAGCACCGGGCGGCGTTGCGCACCAAGCGCAGCATCACGGTGGTGGGCAGTGGGCAGAGCGCCGCCGAGATCTACCACGACCTCCTCGGCGACATCGACCGGTACGGCTACCAGCTCAACTGGGTGACCCGTTCACCGCGGTTCTTCCCGCTCGAATACACGAAGCTGACGCTGGAGATGACCTCACCGGACTACGTGGACTACTTCCACGCGCTGCCCGAGGCGACCCGCTACCGGCTGGAGACCGAGCAGAAGGGGCTGTTCAAGGGAATCAACTCGGACCTCATCAACGACATCTTCGACCTGCTGTACGCGCACAGCGTCGACGGGCCGGTGAACACCCGCCTGCTCACCAACACCGAGCTGGTCGGCGCCGACCACCAGGACGGGACGTACACCCTGGGGTTGCGTCAGGTGGAGCAGGAGCGCGACTTCACGCTGCGGACCGAGGGGCTCGTCTTCGCCACCGGCTACCACTACCGGGTGCCGGAGTTCCTCGACCCGGTGCGCGAGCGGATCCGCTGGGACGCGCACGGCCGCTTCGACGTGGCCCGCAACTACAGCATCGACCACAGCGGGCGGGGCATCTTCCTGCAGAACGCGGGCACCCACACGCACAGCATCACGTCGCCGGACCTGGGCATGGGCCCCTACCGCAACTCCTGGATCATCCGGGAACTGCTCGGCCGGGAGCACTACCCGATCGAGAAGAGCATCACGTTCCAGGAGTTCGGGGTGCCGTCGTGACAGTCGTCTTCGCCCGCGTGGACGACCGGCTCGGCGAGTTCGCCCTCCGTCCACTCGATCCGGACGCCGACGCCGCGTTGCTGCACCAGTGGGTGACCCACCCGAAGGCGGCGTTCTGGCTGATGCAGGACGCCGACCTGACCCGGGTGGCAGAGGAGTACCAGCGGATCGCCGCGCACCCGCACCACGACGCGTACCTCGGGCTCTGGCGGGGGAGTCCCGCCTTCCTCGCCGAGCGCTACGACCCGGCCCACGTCGAGCTGGTCGGCCTCTACGACCACCAACCCGGTGACGTGGGCATGCACTTCCTCTGCGCGCCCATCGGCACACCTGTGCACGGCTTCACCCGGGCGGTGCTGACCACCGTCATGGCGTGGCTCTTCGCCGACCCGACGACCCGGCGGGTGGTGGTCGAACCGGACGTCCGCAACACCGCCGTACACGCGTTGAACGCCGCCGTCGGCTTCGAGGTCGTCGGGCCGATCGCCAAGCCGGAGAAGGACGCCCTGCTCAGCGTCTGCACCCGCGCCCAGTTCGAAGCTGCGGTCAACAGCACTGCCGTCGACAGTGCTGCCACCACCCGAACCGAAGGAGCCCCGGCGTGACCGCCACCGCCGTCCCCACCCCGACGTCCGCCACCACCGGGCACGCCGCCGGCAGTCCGGTCGGCCACCTCACCCCGGAGCGCTGGGCCCGGGCCAACCGGCTGCTGGTCCGCAAGGCGCTCGCCGAGTTCACCCACGAACGCCTGCTCACCCCGGAGCCCGTGCCGGGCACCGACGACCGCCAGTGGTACGAGGTCAGCAGCGACGAGGGCACCGTCACCTACCGGTTCGCCGCGCGGGTGCTCGCCCTGGAGCACTGGCAGATCGACGCGGACAGCATCACCCGGCACCGCGACGGCAAGCCGACGCCACCCGACGCGGTGGACCTCGTCATCGAGCTTCGCGACACCCTCGGGCTCTCCGCGCGGGTGCTCCCGGTCTACCTGGAGGAGATCACCTCGACGCTGGCCGGAACCGCGTACAAGCTGGCCCAGGCCGCGCCGAGCGCCGCCGAGCTGGCCGAGGCCGACTTCCAGACCATCGAGACGTCGATGACCGAGGGCCACCCGTGTTTCGTGGCCAACAACGGCCGCCTCGGCTTCGGCGTCGACGAGTACCACAGCTACGCCCCGGAGGTCGCCGCACCGATCCGGCTCGAGTGGCTGGCCGCGCACCGGGACCACTCGACGTTCAGCAGTGCCGCCGACCTCGACTACGACAGGCTCATCGAGGGCGAGCTGGACGCGGAGACCCGGGCCCGGTTCGCCGCCACGATGATCGATCTCGGGCTGGACCTGGCCGACTACCACCTGATCCCCGCGCACCCGTGGCAGTGGTGGAACAAGCTGGCGGTCACCTTCGCCGGGGAGCTGGCCGAGCGTCGGCTGGTGCACCTCGGCCCCGGCCCGGACGTGTACCTGGCCCAGCAGTCCATCCGCACGTTCTTCAACGTCAGCGAGCCGAGCCGGCACTACGTGAAGACCGCGCTGTCGGTGCTGAACATGGGCTTCATGCGAGGGTTGTCGGCCGCGTACATGGCGGCGACCCCGGCGATCAACGACTGGCTGGCCGACCTGATCGCGGGCGACGAGGTGCTGACCGGCACCGGCCTGACCGTGATCCGGGAGCGGGCCGCTGTGGGTTACCGGCACCGGCAGTACGAGGCGGCCACCGACCGCACCTCCCCGTACCGCAAGATGTTGGCCGCCCTGTGGCGGGAGAGCCCGGTGCCCGACCTGGCGCCGGGGCGTCGACTGTCCACCATGGCCGCGCTGCTGCACGTGGACAGCGACGGCGGGTCGCTGGCGGCGGCGCTGATCGCCCGGTCCGGGTCGACGCCCGAGGTGTGGTTGCGCCGTTACCTGGACGCCTACCTCACCCCGTTGCTGCACAGCTTCTACGCCCACGACCTGGCGTTCATGCCGCACGGCGAGAACGTCATCCTCGTCCTCGACGAGAACGACACCGTCGAGCGGGTGATCTTCAAGGACATCGCCGAGGAGATCGCGGTGATGAGCGCAGACGTCGAGCTGCCGGAGGCGGTCGAGCGGATCCGGGTCGACGTGCCCGACGACACCAAGCTGCTGACCATCTTCACCGACGTGGTGGACTGCTTCCTGCGCCACCTCAACGCGGTCCTGGTCGAGGCCGGCGTGATCGGCGAGGACGACCTCTGGCGTACGGTCGCGGCCTGCGCCGCCGACTACTTCGACCGGGTGCCGCACCTGGCCGATCGGGTCCGTCACTACGACCTGTTCGCACCGGAGTTCACGCTCTCCTGCCTCAACCGGCTCCAACTGCGTGACAACCAGCAGATGATCGACCTGGCCGACCCGTCGGCGGCTCTCCAGTTCGTCGGCACCCTCACCAACCCCCTCGCCGCCCACGCCCCGGCCCGGTGACCGTGCTCGGGTCTGGTCAGGGGGCGTGCCAACGGGTGCAATGGGGCCCATGGGATTGCTGAGTACCGTGAGCCTGTTCGCCGCCACAGTGACCACCGGCCTGACCGCCGGGCTGTTCGCCGCCTTCGCGTACGCGGTCATGCCAGGGCTGGGTCGTGCCGACGACCGGACGTTGGTGCTCGCCATGCAACGGATCAACGAGTCGATCCTGAACGGCTGGTTCGCGGTCTGCTTCGGTGGCGCGTTGCTGTTCACGCTGCTGGCGGCGGCGCTGCATCTGGGCGCCGACCGCCGGGCGGCGCTGCCGTGGATCGTCGCCGGGCTGCTGGCCTACCTGGTGGTGCTCGGTGTCACCGCGGTGGTCAACGTGCCGCTCAACAACGTGCTGGCTCGCGCCGGCGACGTCGACCAGGTCACCGACCTCGCGGCAGTGCGGGAGCGCTTCGAGACCACCTGGGTACGTGGCAACGTCGTCCGGGCCGTCGCGTCGACCGGCGCGTTCGGGCTGCTGGCCTGGGCCCTGGTGGTGGCGGGACGGCACTCCGGCTGAGCCGTTCGCGGCTCAGTCGGTCGTCTCCGCCGCTCCGGCCTGCCGGAACGCGCGGGCCAACCGGGCCAGGTCGTGACCGTCGAAGTGCTGGAGGAACCGGCGGCGTACGGCGGCCAGGTGGCTGGGCCAGGACTCTTCCAGGCGGGCGAAGCCCGCGTCGGTGAGGACGGCGTTCCAGCCCCGGGCGTCCTCCTCGCAGCGTTCCCGCTTGACCAGGCCCTGGGTCTCCAACCGGATGATCGTCCGGGTCATGCCGCTGAGCGAGAGGTAGCAGAGGGCGGCGAGTTCGTGCATGCGCAGCCGCCGTTCCGGTGCCTCGGACAGGTTCATCAGGGCGGTGTACTCGGTGAGTGGTAGCTGACGGTCACCGACCATGTCCGCGTCGATCGTGCGGGGTAGCACGTACATCACCTGGCCCAGGGCACGGACCAAGGCCTCTTCATCAGGGGTGAGGGGTTGCGGAGTCTCTGCGGAGGGGTTGGACATCCTCATATCATACTTGTTTGACTGAGCAAATGGTTACCCTCCGTGTGACAACGACCATAGGCAGAGTATTTGCTTGACCAATCAAGCACCGGTTAGCGTTCTCGCCGTCAGGTAAGGACCCTCTGAAAGGCGCCACACATGACCAGGATCGGGATCATCCTCGGAAGCACCCGTCCGGGGCGTAACGGGGAAGCCGTCGCCCGCTGGGTGCTCGAGATCGCCAAGCAGCGCACCGACGCGGAGTACGAGCTGATCGACCTGCTCGACTACCAGCTGCCGCACCTCGACGAGGCGTACCCGCCCTCGATGGGCCAGTACTCCCAGCCGCACACCAAGCGGTGGGCCGAGACGATCGCCTCGTACGACGGCTTCGTCATCGTCACCCCCGAGTACAACCACTCCACCTCGGGTGCCCTGAAGAACGCCATCGACTTCCTGTACGCCGAGTGGAACAACAAGGCCGTCGGCTTCGTCAGCTACGGCTCGGTCGGCGGCGCGCGCGCCGTGGAGCACCTGCGGCTGATCTCCGGTGAGCTGCAGATGGCGGACGTGCGCTCGCAGGTCGCGCTGTCGCTCTTCACCGACTTCGAGAACTTCAGCACGTTCAAGCCCGGCCCGTTCCAGCAGGACGCGCTGACCACCACGCTTGACCAGGTGGTCGCCTGGAGCGGCGCGCTCGCTCCGCTGCGTAAGGCCTGAGCGTTCCGCTCCTCGGAAACGGCCGCGGGACCATCCCGCGGCCGTTTCCCTGCGTCCTGCGGTCGTGCCACCATCCAATGCGATGAGTACACCGACCTCTGGTGCCGCTGGTAGGGCTCCGCTGTGGCGGGACCGCACCTTCGGCACGTACTGGGTCGCGCAGTCGCTCTCGGCGGCCGGCGACTCGTTCGCGTATCTCGCGGTGCCGCTGCTGGTGCTCCAGGCCACCGGGTCGGTGGCGCAGATGGGCCTCCTCACCGCCGTCGCGGGTGCGGCGTCCGTCGCCGCCGGGGTCTTCGGCGGGGTGCTGGTCGACAGGTACGACCGCCGCACGCTGATGATCGTGGCGGACCTGATGCGGCTGGTGCTCTACGGTCTGGTGCCGTTGGTGTGGCTCGCCGGCCCGCAGGTGTGGCTGCTCTTCGTCGTGCTGCCGATCTGCGAGGCGGCCGGCATGGTGTTCCAGGTCGCGGCGGTGACCGCCGTCCGCAATCTCGTCGACCGGGATCGGATCACCGAGGCCAACGGCCGGTTGCAGGCGACGTACGCGTCGGCCGCCGTCCTCGGGCCGCTGCTCGCCGGTGTGGTGGCGGCCCGCTTCGGCCCGGCGACCGCCATCGCCGTCAACGCGGCGAGCTTCGCGCTCTCCGCGGCCGGACTGTGGCTGATCCGTCTGCGACCCGCGCCTGTCGACGCCGCCCCGGTGGCCCGGGAACGCCCGTTGGCCGAGTTCCTCGCCGGGGCGCGGTTCCTGTGGGGACAGCCCGTCCTGCGCGCGCTGACCGTCCTGTTGTCGGTCTTCATCTTCCTGACCTACGGCTTCGTCGACGTGCTGATCTACCACGTCACCCGCGACCTGGGCGGCTCCGAGGGCACCGTCGGCACGGTCCTCGGTCTGGCGGCGCTGGGCACGGTCGCCGGTGCGCTGCTGGTGGCCCCGCTGCGCCGGCGACGCGGATTCGGCGCGACCTGGATCGGCGCGCACGCCGTCTGCGGTTTCGCGGTGGCGGGCGTCGGCATCGCGACGAGCGTGCCGGCGGTCACCGCGCTGACAGCGGTGTACCTGTGCTGCCTCAGCATCGGCGGGATCTGTTCGATGTCGCTGCGCCAGGAGATCACCCCCGACCACCTGCTCGGCCGGGTGACGTCGGCGTTCTGGAGCACGCACTACGCCCTCGGTCCGGCCGGCGCTGTCGTGCTGACCTGGGCCGCCGCCCGGTTCGGGGTCGCGGCCGTCACGCTAGCGGCCGGCACGGGATGCCTGCTGGTAGCTGTCGCCGGCCTCTTCAGTCCGGTCCGCCGCGCCGGCGCGGAACCGGCTGCGGCGCCGCCTGACGTCCGTGTGTCCTCGGCCAGCGGCACTGTCGGCGGTTGAGGTCCTGTCGACCTGATGTCACAGACGAGTCACACAGCTGAGGTGACTCGCCTGGCCGGCAGCGATTCGGTTGTCCTGAGGCGACTCGGTCGACGCGGCGAGGATCGATTCGTTTGTGACATCAGCTCCAAAGGCGCCGACCAGCGCAATGCAGTCCTGAGCTGAGCGCTCCGGTCAGAACTCCTGGTACATGACGTGCAGGCCGACCCGGCCGAGGGTGGGGTGACAGAACGCGCCCGGCACCGTGCCGATCACCGCGAAGCCTTCCCGCCGGTACAGCTCCACCGCCGAGCGGTTGCTCTCCGCGACGGCGTTGAACTGCATGCCCGCGTACCCCTGCTCGCGGGCCCAGGTCAGGGCGTCGCGGCACAGCGCGGTGCCGACGCCCCGGCCACGGGCGTCGGCGGCGACCATGAAGCTCGCCGTGGAGACGTGCGCGCCCGGTCCCGGTTTGTTGGTGCCCATCTTCGCGGTGCCGAGCACCCGCCCGCCGTCCACCGCGACGACCGTCCGGCCCGGTGCCATTTCGACCCACATGCCGTACGACTGCTCGGCGGTCATCGCCGGGTCGTAGGTGAAGGTCTCCTGAGCCCCGATCACCTCCTGGATGATCGGCCACACCTGCGACCAGTCCTGGTCGACGAACTCCCGAATCAGCACCGGGGGAGGCTAAGCCCGCAATGAGCCGCGGACAATCGGTTATCCCCGGGTGCATCCGAGCGGCGTTCCCGGTGCGAAGCATGGGTCGTGACGAGACGTCACGGATCCGTCGCTTCGACGAAAGGCCCGCTGATGAAGATCGCACGATTCGCCGCCAGGGTGGCGGTGGGCACCATGGCCACCGCGCTGGCCACCACGGCCATCGCCGTGCCGGCCGCGCAGGCGACCGGCAAGACCAAGCCGCTCGGCACGACCTCACTCGCCGAGGTGCTCACGAAGGACACCAGCGGCTTCGACCGCAACTCGCGGGACTTCGACGTGCTGACCGCGGCCGTGCTGGCCGTACTGGAGGCCAAGCCGAACTCACCGGTCAAGGTGCTCACCGACGGCACTGTCGCGCTGACCGCGTTCATCCCCACCGACGCGGCCTTCCAGCAGTTGGTACGCGAGATCACGGAGGCGAGGAAGCTGCCGAGCGAGAGCGCGGCGTTCACCGCCGTCGCCGGGCTGGGCATCGACACCGTCGAGTCGGTGCTGCTCTACCACGTGGTGCCCGGTGCCACCATCGATCACAAGACGGCGGTCCGGGCCGACGGCACTGACCTGAGCACCGCGCTCGGGTCCACCGTCGAGGTCGACGTGCGCACCTACCTGCACGTCTTCCGCCAGGTGCGGCTCGTCGACGCCGACACCGACGACCGGAACGCCCGCGTCGTCACCTTCGACGTCAACAAGGGCAACCGGCAGATCGCGCACACCGTCGACCGGGTGCTGCGCCCGATCGACCTGCCCTGACCGGGGGCGGGTGGCGTCCGACCACGCGTCGGGCGTCACCCGCGCCGGCCGTCAGTCGGAGGCGAGCGCGGTGATCTCTCCGTCGAGCAGCTCCGCCAGTCGGGCGTGCCGCCAGGGGTGGGTGTGAACGGTCATGCCGCGGCTGGGCATCTCCACTGTCATCAGCAGGTAGAGGTGCAACCGGTACAGACCCAGGCGGCTCCGCGCCGAGGCGTCCAGCAGCAGCGGCTCGGCGGCGGCGGCCCGGTAGCCGCGCAGCAACGGGTGCTCCGGCTCGTCCTCGACGCGCCGGAAGAGCAGCGGCGAGACCAGGTCCAGCAACGGATCGCCGTAGAGGAACCGCTCGCCGTCCACCAGGCCACGCAGCCGCAGCCGGCCGTCCGCGTCGGGCGCGGCCAGGACGTTGCCGTCCCAGCAGTCGAAGTGCAGCAGCGCCGGGCGACGCACCTCGTCCAGCACGTCGGCGTGCCGCTCTACAAGCGCGTGCAGGCGCTCGGGCGGGAAAGGCAGCCGGACGTTCCAGTCGGACGCGTCGGCGAGCAGCGCGTCCAGCATCGCCGTGAACGCGGCCCGCCAGGTCGACCCGGAAGGCCGGTCGCCGTCGTAGCCGAACCGGTCGCCGGTGACCTGGTGCAACGCGGCGAGGGCCGCCCCGAGGTCGTGGCGCGCCGGGCCGTCGTCGACCGCGGCGCCGTCCTCGGCCAGGTCGGACAGCGATCGGCCGGGCAGCATCGTGGTGACCAACCACTCGCCGTACGCCGGGTGGGAGCCGTGGTGCAGCACCGTGGGCACCGGCACCTGCGGGGCCCGCTCGGCGACGAGCCGGAAGTAGTCGGCCTCGGCCACGCAGAGCCCACGCTCGTAGCGCAGCAGCGGCGTCCCGGCCGGCGGCGCCAGCTTCAGCACCACCCGGCGGTCGTCGTCGAGCAACGCCCACCAGACCGTCGCGTATCCACCTCCGGTCAGCGGGCCGGTGTCCCGCACCCGGGCGTGCGGCCCGAACGACGCGCCGACCAGATGCCGCACGTCGGCACTGGTGATGCGCCGTTGGGTCGGGCTGACCACGGTCACGTCGTCGCGTCTCCTCGCCGTGGGTGCGGCGTCGAACCGGCGGTGGCACGGACGGAGGGCGGGACGGGCCCGGCGGTGTCACGGCGGACCAGCTCGGCGGGGAGCACCTCGACCCGAGGCGTCGGCGCCCCGACGCCGAGCACCAGGGACATCGCGCGCGCCCCCATGTCGACGAGGGGCAGTCGCACTGTGGTCAGCGCCGGCGTCACGTCCCGGGCGATCGGCATGTCGTCGAAGCCCACCACCGAGGTCTGCTGCGGCACGGCCAGCCCTCGCGCTCGCAGGGTGGCGAGCGCGCCGATGGCCATCGAGTCGTTGAGCGCCACGATCGCGGTCAGCTCCGGGTCGGCGTCGAGGAGTCGGGCGGTCGCCTCCGCGCCCCCGTCGCGGTCGAACTCCGCGTACCGGATGCGCCGGTCCGGCAGCTCGCGGCCCTGCTCGGTGAGGGCCTGGCGGAGACCGGCCAGCCGGTCGGTCGTGGTGGTGAGGATCCGTGGGCCGGCGACGACGCCGATCGCCCGGTGCCCCAGCCCGCACAGCTCCCGACCGGCCAGGTAGCCGCCGGTCCGGTTGTCCGGCATCACCGCGTCGCCGGAGTGCTCGTGCCGGCCGATCACCGCGACCCGCCCGCCGGTGGCCTCGTACGCGGCGAGCTTCTCGTTGAGCTGCCGGGTGAACGCCTCGTCGTGGTAGCCGGAGCCGGCCAGGATCAACGCCGCCACCTGGTGGCCGCGCAGCAGCTCCACGTACTCCAACTCACGGTCCGGGTCCCGGTAGCTGTTGCAGATCATCAGCAGTCGGCCCTGGTCGGTGGCGACACGTTGCAGCCCACGGGTGATCTCGGCGAAGTACGGGTCGGAGACGTCGTGCACGATCACGCCCACCGCGCTGCGGTGCGAGCGGGCCAGCAACTGGGCGTGCGCGTTCGGCACGTACTGCAACTCGGCGACGGCGGCGAGCACCCGCTCGCGCAGCTCGTCGGTGACCGGTTTGCTGCTGCCGTTGATGACACGGGAGGCGGTGGCGGGTGAGACGCCCGCGCGGCGCGCCACATCGGACAGGGTCGCCATGGCCCGCCCCCTCGATCTGTTGACGGCGTTTCGTCGTGCCGGCTAGCGTCACGGTACCGCAGAGAAAGCCCTTTCCCGCAGGGAGGCCCGGCCGTGTCCGACAGCTTCGCGGTACTCCAACTCGACGACCTTCCGGCCCGGCGCTGCTCGTGTGGGACCACCCGCCGAGGCTTCATCGCCGAGAGCGACGGCCAGGCCAGCGTGCACCTGCTCCAGGTGCAGGACGCGGTCACCCACCACCACCGGGTCGCCACCGAGTACTACATCGTGCTCGCCGGTGAGGGCGAGGTCGAGTTGGACGGCGAGGCGTTGTGCCCGCTGTCCGGGCTCACAGTGCCACCACCGGGTGCGTCCGCGCGGCACGCCGACGACTCTGCCGCCGTCCGAC
>NZ_JBSFBM010000182.1:0-13928 GCF_053592955.1 Micromonospora sp. NPDC002411
GTCGCTCGTAGCCGAGCACGTCAAGCGCGGTCAGCACCGCGGTCCGGGTCGCCTCCGAGACTCCGTCACGGCCGTTGAGCACCCGGCTGACGGTGCCCCGTCGCTCAAGCGCAAGGCCATCCTGCTGGCCAAGGTGCAGGACGAGGCGGGCCACGGCCTCTACCTCTACGCCGCCGCCGAGACCCTCGGCATCAGCCGCGACGAGTTGGTCCGGCTACTTCTCGACGGTAAGCAGAAATACAGTTCGATCTTCAACTACCCCACTCTGAGCTGGGCCGACGTGGGCGCGATCGGGTGGCTGGTGGACGGCGCGGCGATCGTCAACCAGGTGCCGCTGTGCCGCTGCTCGTACGGCCCGTACGCCCGCGCGATGATCCGGGTCTGCAAGGAGGAGTCCTTCCACCAGCGGCAGGGCTACGAGATCCTGCACACCCTGGCGCACGGCACCCCGGGGCAGCAGGCGATGGCCCAGGAAGCGGTGGACCGCTGGTGGTACCCGTCGCTGGCCATGTTCGGCCCGCCGGACGGCGACTCCACCCACTCCGCCCAGTCGATGGCCTGGAAGATCAAGCGCTTCTCCAACGACGACCTGCGGCAGCGTTTCGTCGACATGTGCGTCCAGCAGGCCGAGATCCTCGGGCTCCGCATCCCCGACGCGGACCTGCGCTGGAACGAGGAACGGCAGGCGTACGACTACACCCAGCCGGACTACGACGAGCTGATGCGGGTCATCTCCGGCGACGGGCCGTGCAACCGGGAACGGATCGCCCACCGCCGGGCCGCGCACGCCGACGGCGCATGGGTACGCGAGGCCGCCGCGGCGTACGCCGCGAAGCGGGCGGGACAGAAGGAGACGGTCGCAGCATGACGCAACACACCCCTCTCTGGGAGGTCTTCGTGCGGGCCCGACGCGGGCTGTCGCACACCCACGTCGGCAGCCTGCACGCCCCCGACGCCGAGCTGGCCCTGCGTAACGCCCGGGACCTCTACACCCGCCGCCAGGAGGGTGTCTCGATCTGGGTGGTGCCGGCCAGCGCGATCACCGCGTCCAGCCCGGACGAGAAGGACGCCTTCTTCGACCCGGCCGCCGACAAGGTCTACCGCCACCCCACCTTCTACGAGGTGCCGGACGGGGTGGCTCACCTGTGAGCGAGCGGAGCGAGCGAACCAGCCAGCTCAGCATCGGGGCGCTTCGCGTCGCCGCCGAGCGTAGCGAGGTGGTGGCGGGAAGCGAGCGGAGCGAGCGAACCAGCCAGCTCAGGAACGCGGCGCTTCGCGTCGCCGCCGAGCGTAGCGAGGTGGCGGCGTGAACAAGCCGTTCGACTTCACCGTCGCGCTCGCCGACGACGCGTTGATCGCGGCGCAGCGGTTGGCCGAGTGGACCACCCGCGCGCCGGAGATGGAAGAGGACATCGCGCTGGCCAACATCGCCCTCGACCAGCTCGGCGCGGCCCGACTGCTGTTGTCGTACGCGGGTGAGTTGGAGGGCGCCGGCCGTGACGAGGACGCCCTGGCGTACCTGCGCGACGACCGTGAGTTCCGCAACGCGCTGCTGGTCGAGCTGCCCAACGGCGACTTCGCGGTGACGATGGCGAAGCTGTTCTTCCTGGCGGCGTACCAGTTGCCGCTGTACACCGCGCTGGTCGACTGCGCGGACGAGCGGCTGGCCGCGATCGGCGCGAAGGCGCGCAAGGAGTCGGCGTACCACCTGGACCACGGCGCGCTGTGGGTGAAGCGGCTCGGCGACGGCACCGAGGAGTCGCACCGTCGGATGCAGGCGGCGGTCGACCAGGTGTGGCCGTACACCCATGAGCTGTTCGTCGCGGACCCGGCGGCGCCGGTCGACCCGGCCACACTGCGGCCGGCGTTCGACGAGACCGTCGGTGTGGTCCTGGCCGAGGCGACACTCACCCGGCCGGAGAGTCGCTGGGCGCCGGGCGGTGGACGAACCGGTGTGCACACCGAGCACCTGGCCTACCTGCTCGCCGAGATGCAGGTGCTGCACCGCGCCCATCCCGGGGCGACGTGGTGAGCGCGAGGAGTGCAGCGCAGCGGAGCCCCGCAGCCACGGACGAAGACGGCTCGGTGAGCGCGCCGTCGCGAAGCGCCACCACGCAGGCCGGCACCGACGCGAGGACGGCAGCGGCGAGTGTGGTGGACCCGGAGATCCGGGTCATCACCATCGACGAGCTGGGCATCCTGCGGGCCGTCGAGGAGGATCCGGCCACTGGTCGGGTCACCGTCACCATCACCCCGACCTACACCGGCTGCCCGGCGATGGACGTCATCCGGGCTGACATCCGCCGTGCGCTCGCGGTCGCGGGTCACCCGGAGGCCGAGATCCGTACCGTCTTCAGCCCACCGTGGAGCACCGACTGGATCTCCGCTGAGGGGCGGGCGAAGCTCGCCGCCGCCGGGATCGCACCTCCGGCCCCGGTGACGCCGGCCGCCGGCGTCGTGGCGCTGACCCTCGCGGTCCGCTGCCCGCAGTGCGGGTCACCGGAGACCGAGCAGGTCAGCCGGTTCGGCTCCACCGCGTGCAAGGCGCTGTGGCGGTGCCGCTCCTGCTCCGAACCCTTCGACCACCTGAAGGCGCTGTGACTGTCACCATCACCCGCCCGGTCCGCCGGCGGCCGGTCTTTCACCCGTTGTCGGTCGCCGCTGTCGACCGGCTCACCGACGACTCGGTCGCGGTGACCTTCGCCGTACCCGAGGAATTGCGGGAGATCTTCGCGTTCCGCGCGGGCCAGCACCTCACCGTCCGTCGCGTGGCCGAGGACGGCACGGACGTGCGCCGGTCGTACTCGATCTGCTCGACCCCCGACGACCTGGCCCGGCGCGGCCGGTTGCGGATCGGGGTGCGGGAGGTTCCCGGCGGGGCGTTCTCGGCGTTCGCCTGCGGCGCGCTGCGCAGTGGCGACACTGTCGAGGTGCTGCCGCCGCTGGGCACGTTCACCACGGCGTTCGCGCCGGACCGGGTGCGGCACTACGGCGCGGTCGTCGCCGGCTCCGGCATCACGCCGGTGCTCGGGCTGATCGCGACCGCCCTGGCGGTCGAGCCGGCCAGCACCTTCACACTGGTGTACGGCAACCGCACGGCGAACACCGTGATGTTCGCCGAGGAGCTGGCCGACCTGAAGGACCGCTATCCCACCCGGCTGCACCTGGTGCACGTGCTGTCCCGGGAGCAGGGCGAGTCTCCGCTGCTTTCCGGTCGGATCGACGCGGAGCGGTTGGGTCGGTTGCTCGGCAGCATCGTGCCGGGCGACCTGATCGAGGAGTGGTTTCTCTGCGGCCCGTACGGCATGGTGGTCGACGTCCGGGACGTGTTGACCGGTCGAGGGCTGCCCGAGTCGGCGGTGCATACCGAGCTGTTCCATGTCGACGCCCCGCCGGAGCCGGTCCGCCGTCCCGTCGGCCAGGCCGGTGCCGGAGCCGAGGTGACAATCGTGCTGGACGGTCGGTCGTCCAGTTTCACGATGGGTCGCGAGGAGCGGGTGCTGGACGCCGCGCTCAAGGTGCGCGGGGAGCTGCCGTACGCCTGCAAGGGTGGCGTCTGCTCGACCTGCAAGGCGAAGGTCGTGGACGGCGCGGTCACGATGGCCCGCAACTACGCGCTGGAGCCGGACGAGCTGGCCGCCGGCTACGTGCTGACCTGCCAGTCCAGCCCGACCACCGACAAGCTCACTGTCGACTACGACGCATGACCGACGACCGGCAGTTCGTGGAACGGTTCGCGGAGGTGACCGGGGGCCGGCGACCGACCGGCCTCGTGGAGGGGTGGGAACAGGTCGTCGGGTTCTGCGAGGAGGGCTACGACGACAACCTCGACGAGTACTGGTTCGACCTCAGCATCCGGCACACCATCGACAGGATGCTGACCGATGAACGGTTGTCCGGCTTTCCGCAGATGGGGTGGGTCCGGGAGCGGGTCGCGGCGGCGGACGAGCGGTTCCGGGCGGTGCTCTCCGAGCAGCGAATACCGGCGCGACGTGAGATGCCGTGGTGGGAGGCGTACGTGCCGGCATGGGCGGGCCCGGTGCTCGCCGCCGAGCTGCGGGACACCTACGACATACGCATCGAGGTGCGCGAGAGCTGACCGGCTGCGGCTGTGGGACGTGCCGCACCTCGACGGGGCCAGGCGGTCGAGTCGGGTGAGGCGACGTAGGCTCGGACTGTGACGGTGAGCCGGGAGATCGACGACATCCTGCAGCGCGGTGCGGACGGCGGGCGGATCACGCCCGAGGAGGCGTTGCTGCTCTACACCGAGGCGCCCTTCCACGCGTTGGGCGAGGCGGCGGACGCGGTGCGCCGGCGGCGCTACCCGGACAACGTCGTCACCTACCTGATCGACCGCAACATCAACTACACGAACGTCTGCGTGACGGCGTGCAAGTTCTGCGCGTTCTACCGCGCGCCCAAGCACAAGGAAGGGTGGACCCACCCGACCGAGGAGATCCTGCGCCGGTGCGGCGAGGCGGTCGAGCTGGGCGCGACCCAGGTGATGCTCCAGGGCGGGCACCACCCGGACTACGGCGTGGAGTACTACGAGGAGCTGTTCTCCTCGGTCAAGCAGGCCTACCCGCAGTTGGTCATCCACTCGATCGGCCCGAGCGAGATCCTGCACATGGCGAAGGTGTCCGGGGTGAGCCTGGACGAGGCCATCGCCCGGATCAAGACCGCCGGCCTGGACTCGATCGCCGGCGCCGGTGCGGAGATGCTGCCCGAGCGGCCGCGGAAGGCCATCGCGCCGCTCAAGGAGTCGGGCGAGCGCTGGCTGGAGGTCATGGAGCTGGCCCACCGGCAGGGCATCCAGTCGACCGCCACCATGATGATGGGCACCGGCGAGACGCACGCCGAGCGGATCGAGCACCTGCGCATGATCCGGGACGTGCAGGACCGCACCCGCGGTTTCCGGTCCTTCATCCCGTGGACGTACCAGCCGGAGAACAACCACCTCAAGGGCCGCACCCAGGCGACCACGCTGGAATACCTGCGGCTGGTCGCGGTGGCCCGGCTCTTCTTCGAGACCGTTCCGCACCTGCAGGCGTCCTGGCTGACCACCGGCAAGGACGTCGGCCAGCTCGCGTTGCACATGGGCGTGGACGACCTCGGCTCGATCATGCTGGAGGAGAACGTCATCTCCTCCGCCGGTGCGCGGCACCGTTCCAACCTGCACGAGCTGATCGGCATGATCCGCTCGGCGGACCGGATCCCCGCGCAACGGGACACCCTCTACAACCGGCTCGCCGTGCACCACACGCCCGCCGACGACCCGACCGACGAGCGGGTGGTCTCGCACTTCTCCTCGATCGCGCTGCCCGGCGGCGGCGCGGGCAAGTCCCTGCCGCTGGTCGAGGTCAACTGACGCCTCTCGACGCCCGGCCGTTCGGCTGACCACCGCTCATGCTCCCGCCGGAACGCCCCGGCGGTACGGGTGGTCCCCGTCGCCGCTTCGTCAGGCTGCCCGGCGTGGGGCTGGTGGAGATGATCGCCGACGGCTAGCGTCGCCGCTCGTATCCATTGCCACCGTCGGTTGCCGAGATCGGTGTGATCGTGCTGGTGGCGGATGGTCCGGCGGTCCTCGTCGTGAGTTCGTCCTCCATCGGCCCGTTGCGGGTCGTTCATATAACGCACGGCGGTACGGGCGGGATGGGTGACCATCCCGCCCGTACCGTCTGCGCAGGTCGGGCCGGACGGATGAAATCGGGTGCGCCCGCTGGCGTGGGAGATCGGCCTCCGATACCGTCCGCTCGTTCCGCAACTCCTTCTTCCCTACCCCCGGGGGACTGATGACAGCGTTCCACCGCTCGGCCCTGGCCCGCGCCGGTGTCGTGGCTCTGCTCGCGGCCGGTGGCCTGTCCACCGTGGCCGCCCCCGCGCAGGCCGCCGGCCAGGCCGACCTGGCCCTGGTGCCGCTCAGCTACGAGCTGGCCAAGGGCGTCACGCAGGCCAAGGCCAAGCCGTTCAAGTTCCGGGTCGACAACAGCCGGAGCACGGTTGCCGCCAAGGGCGTCAGCTACACCGCCAACGTCAGCCAGTTGAAGAAGAACAAGATCGGCTTCGTGGTGCCCGACGGTTGCCAGGTGAAGGGCAAGACGTTCACCTGCGCGCTCGGCGATCTGCCGGCCGGCACCAGCGAGGAATTCGGCATCCCGCTGTTCTCCACCGGTGGTCGTGGCGACGCCGGCACGCTGGTGGTCACCATCAAGTCGACCACCGTCGACCCCAAGCGCGGCGACAACAAGGTCGAGCACGCCATCACCGTCGCCAAGCCCGGCTACGACCTGACCAGTTGGGTGCAGGACGTCCAGGCCAACGTGGTGGTGAACGGCGTCAAGGGCGACGATCCCAACCTCCGTCCGGTACGGCGCGGCGAGACGGTGCCACTGGACTGGGCGGTCTACAACGACGGCAGTCAGAAGGCGACGGGCATCTTCTACGGCCTGACCCTGCCGGTGGGCGTCACCTTCGCGCAGAAGCCGGAGGGCTGCCTCGAGCAGGTGTTCCAGGGCAAGCAGCAGCTGTTCTGTGAGGACGCCGGTGCGGTCGTCGAGCCGGGGGAGTACTACACCTCCGACGTCCGGGTGACAGTCGGCGACGACGTGACCGAGCCGGTGCTGCACGAGGGTGACCTCTTCGCGTACGGGCTGGACGGTGCCGCTGGGCAGCCCGAGGAGGAGCCGGAGGTGGCGAGCCAGGCGCAGCGCAAGGCGTTCACCGAGGTCGACGTGATGGACAACCACACCACCTTCGAGGCGTTCGTGGACCTGACCGCCTCGCCGACGCCGACGCCGACCGCGACTCCCACGCCGACCGCCACTCCCACTCCCACGGCGACGCCGACCGGCACGCCCACTCCGTCCGGTACGTCCACCCCGGGCACCACCACCTCGCCGGCTGCCGGCGGCGGTGGCGGCGGCGGTGGGTTGCCGGTGACCGGTGTGCAGGCCGGCCTGATCGGTGGCATCGGCGCGATCATCCTGCTCGCGGGCGGCGCCCTGCTGGTGCTCTCCCGCCGGCGCAAGGTCGTCCTGGTCGCCCCCGGCGACGAGAAGTCGACCGACTGACGAATCCGCTTCCAGGCCGCATGGGTGAGAGCGGCGGCAGGCGGGCACGACGCGAGGGCGGGGTGGCGACCACCCCGCCCTTTCGCATGCCCGGCGCGGGCCACGCCACCCTCCGAGCGTCGGTCGATGGACGGCTGGCAGAGTGGTGGGGTGAGCCGTAATCCGCAGGGCCAGCGAGCCAGCCTGGACAAGCAGCCGCACGAGGTCGCCGCGATGTTCGACGGTGTGGCCGAGCGCTACGACCTGACCAACACGGTGATCTCCCTGGGTCAGGACCGCTCCTGGCGCCGGTCCACCCGGGCGGCGCTCGGGTTGCGTCCGGGCGAGCGCGTGCTGGACGTGGGCGCCGGCACCGGCGTCTCGACCCGTGAGCTGGCCCAGTCGGGGGCGTACGCGGTCGGGGTCGACCTGTCGCTGGGCATGCTGTACGCCGGCAAGCGGTCCCGCCCCGAGGTGCCGCTGCTGGCCGGAGACGCGCTGCGACTGCCGTTCGCCGATGCCAGCTTCGACGCGGTGACCATCTCCTTCGCGTTGCGCAACGTCAACGACACCGACGCGGCCCTGCGGGAGTTGGCGCGGGTGACCCGGCCGGGTGGGCGGCTGACGGTGTGCGAGTTCAGCACCCCGGTCAACCCGGTCTTCCGGACCGTCTACCTGTCGTACCTGATGCGGTCGCTGCCGGCGGTCGCCCGTGCGGTGTCGAGCAACCCCGAGGCGTACGTCTACCTCGCCGAGTCGGTCCGGGCCTGGCCGGACCAGGCCGCACTGGCCGGGCGGGTCGCCTCGGCCGGGTGGGGACGGGTGGCGTGGCGCAACCTGACCGGTGGCGTGGTGGCTCTGCACCGGGGCATCCGCGAGTAGCGGCTGGCACCGTACGGAACGGTACGGACATTATTCAGGTTCCGTGAATATCAGTCTATAGTCCACTTTGCCCCGTACGCTGGATCGTATGACCGGAGCAGACCCGGCGGACCCGGTGGCCGCCACCGACGACGACGCGGCGGAACTCATCGCGCAGTTACGTGCGTTGGCCGGCGCCGATCCGGTGGAGGTCCGGCAGGTGGTCGCCGAGGTGTTGGCGGCACTCGACCGGGCAGCGGGTGGAGCGCTCCGTGAGCATCTGCCGGAGACCATCCGGGTCGATGCGGGGCTGGACGCCCCCAGTCCGGCCTGACACCTGCCTGCTGTGGACGGTCGTGGACTGTCACATCGGCGAGTTAGGTACCCCTGATCCTGCGCTGGTATGACGCCGGTCATACACTCGTCCCGTCTGGCTTGTGAAGCATTTCACGAGCGTGCGGGAGGAGGCGCGAATGACCGCGGTGGAACACGATGCCGATGTCATCGTCGTGGGCGCCGGTCCCGGTGGGTCAGCGACTGCGTACCACCTGGCCCGGCACGGCGTACGGGTGCTGTTGCTGGAGAAGACCGAGTTCCCGCGCGAGAAGGTCTGCGGCGACGGGTTGACCCCGCGCGCCGTGCGCCAGCTCATCCGGATGGGTGTGGACACCTCGCCCGAGGCGGGCTGGCTGCACAACCGCGGTCTGCGTGTCATCGGTGGCGGCGTACGCCTCGAGCTGGACTGGCCGGAGCTCGCCAGCTTCCCCAACTACGGCCTGGTGCGTACGAGGCTGGACTTCGACGACCTGCTCGCCCAGCGGGCGGTGGCCGCCGGCGCCAAACTGCGTACCAACGTCAACGTGCTGGGCCCGGTGCTCGACGGCGACGGCCGCGTCACCGGCGTCGAGGCGGAGGTCGGCCCGGGCAAGGAGCCCGCCACCTTCCACGCCCCGCTGGTCGTCGCGGCGGACGGGGTCTCCGGCCGCTTCCCGCTCGCGCTCGGGCTGGCCAAGCGGGAGGACCGGCCGATCGGCGTGGCCGTCCGCCGCTACTACCGCTCGCCGGCCAAGCACGAGGACAACTACCTCGAATCCTGGTTGGAGCTGCGCAGCAAGGACAGCGGCGACAACCTGCTGCCCGGCTACGGCTGGATCTTCGGCCTCGGTGACGGTCGGGTCAACGTCGGCCTCGGCGTGCTCAACTCGTCCTCCGCGTTCGGCAAGACCAACTACCGCCGGCTGCTCACCGACTGGCTCGCCAACACCCCCGAAGACTGGGGGATGACCGACGAGGCCAACGCCGACGGCCCGATCCTGGGTGCCGCGCTGCCGATGGGCTTCAACCGGGTCCCGCACTACACCCGTGGCGTGCTGCTGGTCGGTGACTCGGGCGGCATGGTCAACCCGTTCAACGGCGAGGGCATCGCGTACGCGATGGAGTCCGGCGAGCTGGCGGCGGAGGTCGTGGTCCAGGCTCTCGCGCGGCCGGCCGGTCCGGAGCGGGAACGGGCGCTGATGGCGTACCCGAACGAGCTGAAGGCACGGCTCGGCGGCTACTACCGGCTGGGCGGCATCTTCGTGAAACTGATCGGCCGCCCGGAGATCATGCGCATCGCCACCAAACACGGCATGCCGCACCCGACGCTGATGCGTTTCGTGCTCAAGCTGTTGGCCAACCTGACCGATCCCCGTGGTGGGGATGCGATGGACCGGGTCATCAACGCGATGACGAAGGCCGCGCCGGCTGTGTAAGTAGGACGGCATCGGTGCTGGTCACGGCCCCGACGCCGACAAAGATCGACCCCCGCCGACTGCCACTGCGAGGGACGTGAATAGTGTGATTTTCGTCAAGCACCGAGGGCAGGGAAGGACGAGCAGGAGAAAACGATGTCGCTCTCGCCTTACGCACCGATCATCGGGCTGTTCGCCCTCGCCGCGGCGTTCTCGCTGTTTTCCGTCGGCGCCGCCCGCTTCGCCGGTCCCCGTCGATACAACAAGGCCAAACTCGAGGCTTACGAGTGCGGCATCGAGCCCAGCCCGCAGCCGGTCGGCGGCGGCCGGTTCCCGATCAAGTTCTACCTGACGGCGATGCTCTTCATCGTCTTCGACATCGAGATCATCTTCCTCTACCCCTGGGCGGTCTCGTTCGACGCTCTGCCGATCTTCGGCTTCGTGGAGATGGTCCTGTTCATCGTCGCGGTCTTCGTTGCGTACGCCTACGTGTGGCGGCGCGGCGGCCTGGACTGGGACTGAGGAAGGAACGTCAGATGGGCATCGAGGAGAAGCTTCCCGCCGGCGTCCTGCTCACCTCGGTGGAGAAGCTGGTCAACTGGTCCCGGAAGTCGTCCGTGTGGGGCGCGACCTTCGGCCTGGCCTGCTGCGCCATCGAGATGATGGCCGCCGGTGGTCCGCACTACGACATGGGCCGCTGGGGCATGGAGGTCTTCCGGGCGTCGCCCCGGCAGGCCGACCTGATGATCGTCGCCGGCCGGGTGAGTCAGAAGATGGCCCCGGTGCTGCGCCAGATCTACGACCAGATGGCCGAGCCGCGCTGGGTGCTCTCCATGGGCGTCTGCGCGAGCAGTGGCGGCATGTTCAACAACTACGCGATCGTGCAGGGCGTCGACCACGTGGTGCCGGTCGACATGTACCTGCCCGGCTGCCCGCCGCGGCCGGAGATGCTCATCGACGCGATCCTCAAGCTCCGCGAGAAGATCATGTATGAGCCGCTGGGCCCGAACGGCCGCAAGATGCTGGCGGCCCGCCAGGAGCGCGGCGACGTCCCCGTCGTGCCCTACGGCTCCATGCCCTCCTCGTACCGCAACGACAAGGCCCGGCGTGCCGAGTGGACCAGGGCGGTCCGCGAGGGACGCGAGGAGCAGCTGCGGATCGAGAACTGGATGAACGCTCAGAACCACCTCCACCCGCAGGTAGGCCCGAAATGACGTCACCCACGGACAAGCCCAACGACGGCGGGGTGCCGGTACCGGTCACGCCGGTCGGCGCCAGCAGCACCGCCCCGGCCGAGTACCCGCCGGCCAGTCCGGCGGGGCGCGGCATGTTCGGCAACCAGGGCGCCGGCGACGTGTCCGGCTACGGCGGCCTGGTCCGCCAGCGCCAGCCCATCGAGGAGGCGTCCCGGCCGTACGGGGGCTACTTCGACGAGGTCCGCGACGCGTTGGAGGAGGCGTACCCGGCCTTCGGCGACGCGATCGAGAAGGTCGTTGTCGACCGGGGTGAGCTGACCCTGCACGTACGCCCGGAGCGGATCGCCGAGGTCTGCCAGGTGATGCGGGACGACCTGGCCCTGCGGTTCGAGCTGTGCTCGTCGGTGTCCGGCGTGGACTACCTGGGCGCGGACGAGCGTCGGCTGCACGTGGTCTACCTGCTCACCTCGATGACGTACCGGCGGCGGGTCCGGCTGGAGGCCGCGGTCTCCGTCGAGGCGCCGCACCTGCCCAGCGTGACCGCCGTCTACCCGACCGCTGACTGGCAGGAGCGGGAGGCGTACGACATGTTCGGCATCGTCTTCGACGGCCACCCCAACCTGACCCGGATCCTCATGCCGGACGACTGGGAGGGTCACCCGCAGCGCAAGGACTACCCGCTCGGCGGCGTGCCCGTCGAGTACAAGGGTGCGGAGATCCAGCCGCCGAACGAGCGGAGGTCGTACCAGTGACGACGTCGAACTACGCCAGCGAGCACGAGACCGACGAGGGTCGGGTCTTCACCGTCACCGGTGGGGACTGGGACACGATCGTCTCGGGCACCGACCCGATCAACGACGAGCGGATCGTCGTCAACATGGGTCCGCAGCACCCGTCCACGCACGGGGTGCTGCGGCTGATCCTGGAGCTGGAGGGCGAGACGGTCCGCGAGGCCCGATCCGTCGTCGGCTACCTGCACACCGGCATCGAGAAGAACCTCGAATACCGCAACTGGGTTCAGGGCTCGACGTTCGTGACCCGGATGGACTACCTCGCCCCGATCTTCAACGAGACGGCGTACGCCCTCGCGGTCGAGAAGCTGCTGGGCATCACCGACGACATCACCGAGCGGGCCACCACCATCCGCGTGCTGATGATGGAGCTCAACCGGATCTCGTCGCACCTGGTCTGGCTGGCCACCACCGGCATGGAGCTGGGCGCGATCTCGATCATGCTGTACGGCTTCCGCGAGCGGGAGTACATCCTCGACATCTTCGAGACCATCACCGGTCTGCGCATGAACCACGCGTACGTCCGGCCGGGTGGGGTCGCGCAGGACGTGCCGGACGACGCGGTCCGCAAGATCCGCGAGTTCCTCAAGATGATGCCGAAGAAGCTCAAGGAGTACGAGGACCTGCTCTCCGGCCAGCCGATCTGGACCGAGCGGACGAAGAACGTCGCGGTGCTGGACGTGACCGGCTGTGTGGCGCTCGGCATCACCGGCCCGGTGCTGCGCTCCGCCGGCCTCGCCTGGGACCTGCGCAAGACCATGCCGTACTGCGGCTACGAGACGTACGAGTTCGACGTGCCGACCCACCCCGACGGCGACGTGTGGGGCCGCTACCAGGTCCGGCTCGCCGAGATCCGGGAGTCGATGAAGCTGGTCGAGCAGGCCCTGGACCGGCTCCGTCCGGGCCCGGTGATGGTCGCCGACCGCAAGATCGCCTGGCCGGCGCAGCTCGCCATCGGCGTGGACGGCATGGGCAACTCGCTGGAGCATGTCGCGAAGATCATGGGTCAGTCGATGGAGTCGCTGATCCACCACTTCAAGCTGGTGACCGAGGGCTTCCGGGTTCCACCCGGTCAGGTGTACGTCGCCATCGAGGCGCCCCGCGGCGAGCTGGGCGTGCACGCGGTGTCCGACGGTGGCACCCGGCCGTACCGGGTGCACTACCGGGAGCCCAGCTTCGTCAACCTCCAGGCCCTCCCGGCGATGGCCGAGGGCGGCCTGATCGCCGACGTGATCGCCGGCGGCGCCTCGTTGGACCCGGTGATGGGTGGGTGTGACCGATGACGACGACTTTCACTGACGAGACCCGGGAGCGGGCGCGCGAGATCATCGCCCGTTACCCGGCGGACCGGTCCCGCTCGGCGCTGCTGCCCCTGCTGCACCTGGTGCAGGCCGAAGAGGGGTACGTCTCGCCGGCCGGGGTCGCCTTCTGCGCCGAGGTGTTGGGGCTGAACAAGGCCCAGGTCGGCGCGGTGGCCACCTTCTACACGATGTACAAGCGCAAGCCGACCGGTGACTTCCTGGTCAGCGTCTGCACCAACACCATGTGCAACGTGCTCGGTGGCCAGGAGGTCTACGACACCCTCTCCGAGCACCTGGGCGTGGGGCACGACGAGACGACCGCCGACGGCACGATCACGCTGGAGCACGCCGAGTGCCTGGCGGCGTGCGACTACGGCCCGGTGATGACCGTCAACTACGACTTCTTCGACGGCGTGGACGCGTCCACAGCGGTCGGTGTCGTGGACGAGCTGCGGGCGGGCGGGCGGCCGATGCCGACCCGCGGCGCCCGGCTCTGCACCCTCAAGGAGATGGCTGTGCAGCTCGCCGGCTTCGCCGACGAGCGTGACGGCGCGGTCGCCGACGGCGGACCGGGCGAGCCCACCCTGCGCGGGTTGCGGCTGGCGCAGCAGCACGGCGTCTCGGTGCCGGGCTTCGACCCGAACACCCCGATCCGCAGCAAGGCGGAGGCGGACAAGGCCGCCGCCGAGGCGAAGGCGAAGGCGGAGGCCGCCAAGCCGGCGCCCGTCGAGGCCACCACGGCCCCGGTCAAGGGTGGCGACGGCGCGTCCGCCCCGACGGGAGCGGCCGGGGTCGCCGAGCCGGTGAAGCCCGAGGCCGCCACCGGCAGCACCGCACCGGACGTGAAGGCACCGGACGACAAGTCGCCGCAGGTGCGTACCGCCGAGACCCGGCAGCCGGACGCGAGCACGGCAGCGCCGGACGCCCCTGGCACGAAGGTCCCGACGGACGGCATGCACGCGCTCACCACCGACCCGACCCTGCTGCTGCCCGCCACCGT
>NZ_JBSFBM010000183.1:0-13619 GCF_053592955.1 Micromonospora sp. NPDC002411
GTGCCGAGGTTGATGCGTACGGCGCTGGCGTAGAGCAGCACGCCGAGGACCACGGCGGTGACGACGCCGCCGATCAACGCGAGCAGCGGGCCACTCAGGTCGTCGTGGCGGGGCAGAAGCAGACCCTGGAGCTCGGCCCGCAGGAGTACAACTCCAAGAAGGCGCAGGCCGTCGTGGTGGTGCTGCCCAAGAGGGAGTACACCTTCAACTACGGCGCACCGTTCGAGGGCTCGAAGCAGTACTTCTCCGGTAACAAGGACAACCTCGACGGCACCATGACGAGGACGTTCGATCTGACCGGCAAGTCCGCGGCGGCGCTGTCACTCAAGGGCAAGTACGCCATCGAAGCGGGCTACGACTACCTCTACTTCGAGGCGTCGACGGACGGCGGCCAGACCTGGACCGACCTGGACGGCACTGTCAACGGCCAGCCGATCGGCGTCGACGGTGCCGGTCGCCCGGCCCTCGCCGGCACCAGCAACGGCGCGTGGGCGGACATCAACATCCCGCTGACCTCGGTCGCCGGCAAGACGGCGCAGGTTCGCCTGCACTACGTCACCGACGGCGGTGTGTCCGAGGGCGGCTTCTTCGGTGACGCGATCACCGTGACCGCCGACGGCCAGACCGTGCTCAGCGACGGTGCCGAGACCGACGCGGGTTGGGCGCTCGACGAGTGGGAGGTCGTCGGTGCCACCTACACCGACGAGTTCGACAACTTCTACATCGCCGGCAACCGGTCGTACGTCTCGTACGACAAGTACCTGAAGACCGGCCCGTACTTCTTCGGCTACGCGAACACCCGCCCGGACTGGGTGGACCACTACGCGTACCAGGAGGGCCTGCTCATCTCGTACTGGAACACCCGCTGGGAGGACAACAACACCGCCCCGGCCTCGCCGACCAACCCGGGTGGTCACCCGGGTGAGGGTCGCAACCTGTACATCGACGCGCACCCGCGCCCGATCTACAACCTGACCGGTGCCCCGTGGCGCGCCCGCGTCCAGATGTACGACGCGCCGTTCAGCCTGAACAAGGCCGACTCGTTCACCCTGCACCTCAACAGCCAGCCGCAGTACATCCGTGGCCAGGCTGCCGAGCCGCTGTTCGACGACACCAAGAAGTACTTCTACGAGGAGCTGCCGAACCACGGCGTCAAGCTCCCCGCAACCGGTGTCAAGATCAAGGTTCTGGAGCAGGACGGCACCTCGATGAAGATCCGGATCAGCTGACCACTGGTCCACCAGCACCAAGCGACGCCCGGGCAGGCCACCTGCCCGGGCGTCGCCCTTTGTCCGGCCGAGGCCCCTGGCACCGCTCCGGGTCAACCCGGGCTTTCCCCTGTTCAAAGCGACCACCGGGGTCGTCGGCGGTAGCCGGGTCCTAGGCTGTCTGCCATGACCGACCAGCGCGGCGGAGCCGTCGACGAGTCCTGTGTCCTCACCGAAGGGCCGTGGACGCACCGCTTCGTCGGCGCCAACGGCACCCGATTCCATGTGGTCGAGGCCGGCACCGGGCCGATGGTGCTCTTCCTGCACGGCTTCCCGGAGCACTGGTGGGCATGGCACCAGATGCTGCCGGCCGTCGCCGACGCCGGGTTCCGGGCGGTCGCCGTCGACCTGCGCGGTTACGGTGCCAGCGACAAACCACCCCGGGGGTACGACGGCTACACCCTCGCCGCCGACATCGCCGGACTGATCCGTGCACTCGGCGAACGGTCGGCGACGATCGTCGGCAGTGGCCTCGGCGGCATGGTGGCCTGGACGGTGGCCTCGTTCCACCCGTCGCTGGTCCGTCGGCTCGTGGTGCTGGGTGCGCCGCACCCGCTGCGACTGCGCGCCGCCATCTTCGCCGACCCGCGTGGGCAGTTCGCCGCGTCCACACCGGCGTTGAAGTTCCAGCTGCCCCGATACGAACACGTGCTGACCCGGGACGGCGCGGCGGGCGTCGCGGAGATCCTGCGCCGCTGGGGCGGGCCGCGCTGGGTGGCGGGGCCGGAATTCGCGGAGTACGCCGAGCGGTGCCGGGAGGCGATGCGCATCCCGCAGGCCGCGTTCTGCGCCCTGGAGGGCTATCGGTGGGCGTTCCGTTCGCTGTTGCGGCTGCACGGCTACCGGTTCGTCCGCCTGATGCAAAAGCCGCTGTCCACCCCGACCCTGCAACTGCACGGTGCGCTGGATGTCGCCTCGCTGCCGCGTACCGCCCTGGGCTCCGGCCGCTACGTCGTCGCGCCCTACGAGTGGCGGCTGCTCGACGGGGTGGGGCACTTCCCGCATCTGGAAACGCCCGATCTGGTGCTCGGCGAGATCCTGCGGTGGGCCAAGAGCTGACCGGTCAGACCCGCTGCTCCCGTAGGTCGGTGACCTCGGCGGCCGGCGCCCACCCCTGGTAGACGCCGAAGTCGAAGACCTCCAGCCGCATCGCCTCCGCCACCGGCCAGCGACCACCCGTGTATTCCACCCGCAGCCAGGCGTCGTGCTCGCCGAGCACGATGAACGGCTGCCCCTGCCAGGTGCACGTGGTCCGGACGTACGCCAGGTCCTCGATCTCACTCGCCGGCAGCACCCGGACGTACCGGCCCGCGCGGACCTCGTCGAAGCCCTCGCCCGGCTCCGGCTGGTAGAGGCGGATGTGGTCACCGTCCGGGCTGGCCTGGTATTCCCGGCCCTGCCAACGGGCCACGTAACCGTCGCGCTTCACGCCTCACCGACCCGTCGCCAGACCACCGTGTCGGTGTCGAGTTCCGCCACCACCCGCTCGGTGCCGTCCGCGCCGATCCGCCACAGCTGCGCGCCGTGCGGGAGGCGCGCGCTGTCCACCTTGAACTCCGCCACCACGTCGCTGCTCTCGCCTGGGGCGAAACCGTTGCCCCGGAACGGGGGACGCTCGATGACCCAGCCCTCCATGGCTCGCATCGCCGGCTCGTTCTGACCGCCGTACGGGATCCGGTAGAGGCTCGGCCGGTGCGCCGGCCAGCGCAGTACGTAGATCTCCTCGGCATCCCGGGAGAACGGCGAGCCGGGGTAGCTGAGGCCGAGCGCGTCGTGCACCTGCGCAGGCGTGGTCAGGTGCGCCAACTCACCGGCCCGGTGCACGAAGCCGGAGACCCGGTCGTACCCCCGGTCGAGGTAGTAGGCGAGCTGAGAGGGAGCGATCGCCTTCTGCATGACAGTCGGTCGCGTCGGGTCGACCGCCGCCGGGGCGTACCGGGGGCGGGTAGTGGGCTCCGCCGCGACCGGGGCTTCTTCCGGATCGACCTCCAGGTCGTCACCGAGCCCCACCTCGGCGGCCCAGTTGGCCAACGCGACGATCTGCTCCCCGGGCAGCTTGGCACCGACAGGGGTGCCCGGGTTGACAGCGAACGACCAGTCCTCGTCCGGCCAACGCCGGATCAGTTGGGCGAACTTCACCCGGACCGTGTCGACGTCACCCTCGAAGTGGTCGGCGAGACGCTCCGGGGACGTGTAGACCACCACGTACGTCTCGCCGTCGAGTTGCGCCGTACGCCAGACGAAGCCCGCATCCCCGGGGCGGCTTCCGCGCAGCGACTCCGGTGCCGCCGGCAGCAGGACCCGGGCCAGCAGCAGGGTGGACAGGAACGTGTCGGTGCTGCCGGAGCCGGCGGCGCCGAGCAGGTCCTCCTCGACCGTGTTGGCCGGGTCGAAGTCGGCCGCCGCCGGATCGTCGGCCGGCGGGCCCTGCCCATCGCCGTCTCCGGTGCGGCTCTCGCCACCGACGGGCAGATCGGTGCTCGGCACGCCGACCGACGAGCTGCCGAGGTCGGACGGACCGCCACCGAGCGGGCTGTCGACGCGGTCGGCTGTGGTCTCCGTCGGAACTGTGGGACGCGCAACGGACGGGCTCGACACCGGCTGGGTCGGGCTGAACGACGACGGGCCGAACATGCTCGGCTCGGAGGACGCCGAGCCGAACGGCGGCGGGGCGGCGGCGTCGGCAGGGTTGCGGGGCCATTGGGCGGCGTGGGCCGGACCGCTGGTCTCGACCGGGGCGGTGAGATCGCGGGACTCGATGATCGTGCCCTCGATGACGATGGGCGTGAAGCCGCGGCGCGGCGCAGGCGGGCCGGACACCGGCTCGGCAGCCGACGTCGACAACTCCTCCACAGGCGGGTACGGGCTCGGCCGGTCGCGGGGGATCGCCTGGGTCTCCTCCGCCGGAGGGCTGGGCCGCTCCGACCCCCGGGTCAGCGGCGGCTCGCCGGTCATCCGGAAGGCGCGGGTGGGCTCCTCGGCCAGCAGGTCGGGCCGGCGCGGAGGCAGCGGCTGGGTGACCTCCTCGGCGGGTGCCGGTGCGCGTACCCCTCGGGGTGCGCCGAGGTCGGCCACCGGCTGCCGGAATGGCCGGGTGGCATCCGGATCGCCCATCGGGAAGGCCCGGGTGGCGGTCTCGTCGGCCGGAGCGTCGGCCGGGCGGCGGCGTGGGAAGGGTTGACTGCCGCGCCCGAATCGCGTCGGCGGGGCAGCCCGGTCACCTGGACGGCCTCCGCTCGTGCTCGGGTCGGGTCCGCGATCCCGGGTGGTGCTGGGTTCGAAGAAGGAGCGACGGGCGGCGGCCTGCGGCCCACCGTTGCCGTTACCCCCGAGCGGACCATCGTCGCCCGGCCGGTCCGCCGCGGGCCAGCCCGCGCCGGGCCTCGGCTGGTCGGCACCGGCGTGGTCGGCGGGCGTCAACGGTGCGAACCGGGACGGCCGACCGGTACGGGGCAGGGCGCTCGGTCGGGGCGGCTCGGTCGGTGGGCGCTGACCGGCGGGCAGGTCCTCCGCGCCCCTTCGGCGCGACGGCTCGGCGGGGGTGGGCGTGCGGGACGCCGGGCCCGGCACCGAGGGGGCACCCACCCGGGCCTGCGCGTCCCACGCGGGCCCGCGAGGAGGAACCGGGGCAGGCGGGACCGGGGCGAGCGGAACGGGGGGAGGCGGAACCGGGGCAGGGGGAACGGGGGCGGGCGGAACCGGCGGCGGAGTCGAAGCGAGCACTGTCGCGTCCGAGCCGAACGACGACGCACCAGTCGCCGACTGTCGACCAGCGGCCGGCGTCGCGTCCCGACCGGAAGGCCCGGTCCGGGTGCGCGCGAGGGTCTCCGCCCGTTCCAGGCGGGCGCGGGCACCCATGGCACGGCCGGGCAGACGAACGTCGCCCCGAGAGAGTTGAGCAACAAACCAGGCCGGCAGGTAACCCTCGACCGGCAGGCCAGGGTTGACGGCCAGCCACCACTCCTGATTGGGCCAGCCGACCGCGAGGTCCGCGAAGGGGACGCGCCGGTTGCTGCCCGGATGCTCACCGAGGCATGCCCGCAGTGCGGCGGCGGAGGTGAAGGCCAGGACGTGCGTCCGACCGCCGGTGGTCCAGGTGCCCCAGCCAGCGGGTGGTTGGCCGGGTTGCGTCGGGGCGGAGACCGGCAACAGCAGGTCGGTGCGGGACAGAAGCCGGAAGTAGAGCTCCTGGTCGTTGGCGTGCAGCGCATCGCGCATCGCCACCTCGGCCTCCGTGGCCGGCTCCCATTCGGTCACGGCCACCTCCCCTTCCGAGAACAGGCCACAGGTATCGCGTACAACCTACAAGGTGGTATCAAGATCACAATGGCTGGCCGTCGGCGGTCTGCCGGGGCGTGGGTGAGGCGATAACATCCCGTCCCGGAGCCGACACGATACGGAGGCCGTCGATGTCTCGATCGATCACGCGCCCGGTCGTCGCAGGTCTGGCAGCCGGCCTCCTGACCGTACCGGCACTCCCGACCGTCGCCGCCACCGCCGGGCTGCGCGTGGTGCCGGCCTGCACGACCTCCCTCACCCCGGCCCGGCCGGTCACCGCCGCACCCTGGCCACAGCGGCGGTACGACCCGACCCGGCTGGCGCCCCTGGCCACCGGCGCCGGAGTGACCGTGGCGGTGGTCGACTCCGGGGTGGATCGGGCGCACCCCCAACTGGCCGAGCGGGTGCTGACCGGCACCGACCTGCTCGACCTCGGCGGGGACGGCAGTCGGGACTGCGCCGGGCACGGCACCGGTGTGGCGAGCATCATCGCGGCGGCACCCCGCCCCGGAGTCGCCTTCCACGGCCTCGCACCTGATGCCCGGATCCTGCCGGTGCGGGTGAGTGAACAGCAGGTGGTGCAGGGTCGGGAGTCGGGGCGTACGGTCACCGCCGACGAGTTCGCCCGGGCGATCCGCTGGGCCGTCGACCACGACGCCGACGTGATCAACCTGTCCGTGGTGTTGTACGCGGACGACCCGGAGGTGCGCTCGGCGGTGCGGTACGCGGTCGACCGGGACGTGGTGCTGGTGGCCGCCGCCGGCAACCTGCACGACAGTGGCGACCCGCAACCCTTCCCCGCCGGCTACGACGGGGTGATCGGCGTGGGGGCGATCGGGGCGGACGGGGTGCGGGCCACCTTCTCCCAGACCGGCCCGTACGTCGACCTGGTGGCGCCCGGCAGCGAGGTGCTGACCGCCGCACCCGGCGCCGGCCACCACCAGGTCGAGGGCACCAGTTACGCGGCGCCCTTCGTGGCCGCCACCGCCGCGCTGCTGCGCGGGTATCGGCCGGAGCTGACCGCTGCCCAGGTGGCCGAGCGGATCATCGCCACCGCCGACCCGGCTCCGGGAGTCGGCCAGGGCGGCGGGTACGGCGCCGGTGTGCTGAACCCTTACCGGGCGGTCACCGAGACCGGCGGCAGCCGTGCGGCCGGCCCGCGGCAGGTCACCGCGCTCGCCGACGACCGAGCCGACCCGGCGACGCTCGCCCGCCAGGCCCGGCGGGAGTCGGCACGGGACCGGGCCCTGCTGGTGGGCGTGGTGGTCGGCATGACGGCGGCCACCGTGGTGCTGCTCGCCCTGGTGCTGCCCCGCGGCGCCCGTCGACGCTGGCGTCCGGCCGGCGAGGCCTGACCCGGTCATCCCAGCGCCCGCACCCGGCTCGGTCAGCTCACTGCCCTGGCCGCTGCGGCGCAGCGGCCGGGGCACCGACCTGGACATGGTCAGCGCTCCCGGCTCACCGCGCTCACTGGAACAGCCCGGTGTTCTTCTTCTCGGTGTCCAGATAGTCGGAGGCGGAGTCGCCCACCGCCACCTTGATGTCCCGCAGCATCGCCTGGAGGTCCTGCGAGGCGGACCGCCACCGCGCCTGCCGCTGCTCGTAGGCCTGGCGGGCCTCGCCCGTCCAGCTCGCCACCAGCGGAGCGGCGTCGCGTTCGAGTTGACCGAGCTGCGAGTCGAGCCTGTTCAACGCTTTCTGGATGTCCGCGCCGGCCTGCTGAAGCGCGGCGAAGTTGACGACCAGCACACCTTGGTCCATCGGATTTCCTCCCCGGGCGGGATCAGAGCGGCAGTTGGATGCCGCCGCGGTTGGTGCCGGCTACCCGGCTGGCGGCCTCGTCGTCGGAGACGTCGTACTGCCGGCCGGCGGTGCGGATCGCGCCGGCGGTCTCCCGCAGCGCCCGGTGCAGCGCCGCCTGGTCCTGGGACCACTGCTGCTTGACCTGCTCGAACGATCGACCACCGGCGCCACGCCAGGCCTGCTGCAACACCTCCAACTCGGCCAGCAGGCCGGTCAGCATGGATTGCAACGACTGGTCCACCTGCTCGAACTTCGCGGCTGTCTGCTGCATCACCGCGGCTTCTGCCTGCGTCTGGGACACCCGGACGTCACCTCGTCTCTCCGCTCGCACCTGGCTCTCGACGCGCCCACTCTGGGGGCGCGTCGGCCGCTCGGCCCGGCCGTCGAGCACTGAGACACGGGTCAGCGACGAACTTCGTGGCTGACGGTAGCGACCTCGTAGCAGTTCTGCTACCCCCTGCGGCTCCCCTGTGGACAACTACGGCAGCCATCGGTCACTTACGATGTGCTGCAGCCACGTCGCGGCGCGTGACGGCCGGTCGGCCGCCGGCCCGACACGGTCCCCACAGGTCGAGGAGGCGCCGTGCCGGCGATCACCACCGGAGGACCGCACCGGGCGACACCGGCCCGGTCCGGGCCGACGACCGTGCCACCGACGGTCGACCCGCCCACCGACCGCGGGCCGAGCCTCGCCGATCAGCAGGCACCACCTCGCCGGTCGCCGTTCGCGCGGGGCACCGATGTCCGAGTGCGGGCCGGTCAACTGGTCACCGCGCAGGTCGCGGCGGCGCTCGTTCTCACCGCCCTTGGCCGACCGGCACCGGTCACCGCGGCGGCGACGCTCGTCGCCGTGCTGCTGGTGGCGGTGGCCGTGGTCCGGATCCGGGGCCGGTGGCTCTTCGAGTGGCTGGGCACGGCCGCCGAGCACCTGACCCGTCGCCGGGAGTTGCCCGGGCCGGCCGGCGCGGCCGAGCTGCTCGAACTGGTCGCTCCGGGCACCGTCGTCCAGTCCACCGAGCTGACCGGTGGGCCTGCGGCGGTGCTGGAGGACACCGTGGGCATGGTGGTGCTGCTGGAGCTCGGCGACCCCGGCGACCTGATCGGCGACGCGTCCCGGGCCGTCCCCGCGCCGTCCGCGTTGCTGCCACCGGCCGGGCCGGATATTCCCCCGCTGCGGGTCCAACTGCTGCTCACCGGGGCGCCGGCACCGGTGCCGGCGGCGGCCGGCACGGTCGGCACGTCGTACCGGCAGCTCACCGACGGGCGGCTCGCCGGTCGGGAACGGGCGGTGGTGGCGGTGCGGGTGCTGCGGGTGGACGGCTGGACCGGAGAGGATCTGCGCCGGGTGCTCGCCGGCACGGTACGCCGGATCGTCCGCCGGCTCGGACCGCTGACCGCACGGCCGCTGGGCGTGCCCGCGGCGCTGCGCGTGCTGGGCGAGTTGGCCCACCACGACGGGCATCCGGTACGGGAGTCCTGGCTCGCGCTTCGGTCCGGCACCCTGCACCAGGCCACCTTCCGGCTGGCCCGCTGGCCCGACGGCGCAGGTGGACGGCGACTGGTGCCCCGGCTGCTCGCGCTACCGGTGACAGCGACGACCGTGTCGATCTCCACAGGCCCGACCCCGGCCGCTTCCGCCCTCGGTGTGCCGACCGAGCTGACCGTACGCCTGGCCGCCGGCACGGCGACCGAGCTGGCCGCAGCAGCCGAGGCGTTGACGCGCCTGGTGGCCGACCTGGGAGGGGAGCTGCGGCGGCTCGACGGCGCGCACCTGAGCGGGCTCGGCGCGACACTGCCGTTGGCGCTGACGACCAACGAAACGCCTGCCCGCCCCCCGTTGGACGACTGGGAGCTCACAGTGGGCGACGCGGGAATGATGGTGGGCACGAACCGGCACGGCGGAGCCGTCACCGTACGACTGTTCCGGCCGGAGAGCACAAGGGTGTTGCTGGTCGGCGGGGTGCGCGCGGCCCAGTTGGTGGCCCTGCGCGCCCTGGCCCTCGGTGCGCTGGTGGTGGTGCAGACGTCCCGGCCGCGCGCCTGGGAACCGTTCGTCCGGGGTGTGGGTGCGCCGGGCGGGACGATCCCGTTGATCCCGCCCGGTCGACCGGTGGCCGAGGGGGTGGGCAGCGCGCTGCGCCCGTTGTTGCTGGTCGTCGACGCGGGGCCGGTGCTGGCCGACGCCGAGCCGCGCCCGCCGTGGCGGGCCACACTGGTGGTACGCGACGAGTTGACTCCGGCGGACGTGGACACGTTGAGCCGCGCCGACCTGGCGTTGCTGCAACCGCTGAACGCCGCCGAGGCCGCCCTGGCCGACACCGCGCTGGGGCTCGGTGGGTCGGCCGAGTGGTTGACCCGGATCCGGGACGACATGGTGGCCGTGGTCAATCGCAGGGCGCTGCGCTGGGCGCTGCTCTCCCCCACTCCGATCGAGTCGCAACTGATCGGGCGACCGGCGCGCGGTTGATCCAGCGGGATGGTCAACTGCCGGGTTACGTAGGTGCGTGGTCCGTGGCACGATCCCCGCCATGGGTTTTCTGAAGGGTCTGCTGATTCGGCTGGCCAGCACAGCGCTGGCTTTCTGGCTGGCCACACTCCTCATTCCAGGCATCTCTCTGGAGTCGACCTCGGCTGTCGAGACGGTGACCACGCTGCTCCTGGTGGCGGTGATCTTCGGCGTGGTCAACGCGGTTCTCCAGCCGATCATCAAGACGGTCGGCTGCGGCTTCTACCTGCTGACCCTGGGTCTCATCGCGCTGGTGGTGAACGGGCTGCTGTTCCTGCTCACCAGTTGGATCGCCGACCAGGCCGGGCTGCCGTTCGATGTGGACGGTTTCTGGCCGGCCGCCGTTCTCGGCGCCCTCTTCGTGAGCATCGTGACCTGGATCCTGGGCGCCGTCCTCGACCGGGACTGACCACCGACCAGATCGGCCCGCCCTGGTTTCCCGCCGGGGCGGGCCGCTGACCACCTTTCGGGAATTGGCCGCCGTGGGTGCCCACCTCGGCGGTTAGCGTCACGTGGTGTTCTCACTGACCCGCGCCGACGGCCACCTGATCAGCACCGACCCCGCCCGGCTCGATCTGGAGCTGGTGCACCACTGGTTGTCGACAGACGCGTACTGGGCACTCGGGCGGGACCGGGCCGTCACCGACCGGGCGTTCGCCGGCTCGCTGCCGTTCGGCGTCTACCGGCCCGAGGACGGCCGCCAGGTGGCGGTGGCCCGGGTGGTCACCGACGGCGCCACCTTCGCCTGGCTCTGCGACGTGTACGTCGACAGGGCCACCCGGGGTCGCGGGCTGGGTGGGTGGTTGGTCGGAGCAGCCCGTGACCACCTGGCCGAGCTGGGCGTACTCCGGATCCTGTTGATCACGAACGACGCACACCAGGTGTACGCGAGGGAGGGCTTCACGCCGTTGGACGTCCCGGAGCGGTGGATGATCCTCGACCGCCGTCCTCCGGTGACCCCGGTCACCGGAAAGGAACAAAGCGGCGGTACGCCCCTTACGGTGGAGGCGTGACGCCTCTCCGCCTGGGATACCTCTACGGCCTCGGCGCGTACCTCCTCTGGGGTTTCTTCCCGCTCTACCTCAAGCTGCTGCGGCCCGCCGGCCCGCTGGAGATCCTGGCCCACCGGGTCGTCTGGTCGGTGGTGTTCGTGGCGCTGCTGCTGGGCGCGCTGCGCAATGTCGGCTTCCTGCGGGCGCTGCTGCGTCGCCCCTGGGCGATGGCCGGAATGGTCGCCGCCGCCGCGCTGATCGCTGTCAACTGGGGCACCTACATCTACGGGGTCAACTCCGGTCGGGTGGTGGAGACCGCGCTGGGCTACTTCATCAACCCGCTGGTCGTGGTGCTGCTCGGTGTGACGGTGCTGCGGGAGCGGCTACGCCCGGCGCAGTGGGTGGCGCTGGGGATCGGCGCGTCAGCGGTCGTGGTGCTCACCGTCGACTACGGCCGGCTGCCCTGGCTGGCGTTGACCCTGGCGTTCAGCTTCGCCGGCTACGGGCTGGTCAAGAAGCGGCTGGGGCTGCCACCGGCGGAAGGACTCTTCGTCGAGTCCGCGGTGCTGGCGCTGCCGGCGCTGGGCTACCTCGCCTGGCTGACCGCGAGGGCCGACTCGACCTTCGGGCACGTCTCGGCCGGGCACACCGCGCTGCTGGTGCTGGCCGGAGCGGCCACGGCGATCCCGCTGCTGATGTTCGCCGGGGCGGCCAACCGGCTGCCGCTGAGCAGCCTCGGCATGGTCCAGTACCTGGCGCCGATCCTGCAGCTCGGCTGCGGTGTGCTGATCTTCCACGAGCCGATGCCGCCGGCCCGCCTCGCTGGCTTCGGGCTGGTCTGGCTGGCCCTGATCGTCTTCACCACCGACGCTGTCCGGACCTCCCGCAGAACCCGGTCCCGCCAACCCGAACCCTCCGTCGATCATGGAGTGGTGGTGCCCGCCCGGCCCTAGTTCGGGCGGTTTGTCACCCACCACAACTCCATGATCGACGCGGCCGGGCCGGACGCGACCGGGCCGGACAGACCGGGGGCCGGCGGGACTACGGGACGGCGTAGGTGAGCAGGGGGGTGCCGTCGGCTTTCTGCAGCTCCACGCTGGCCAGCTCGGCGTCGGTGAACCTCGTGTTGCCGGTGAAGCTGAGGTCGTCACCGGGGGCCGCGAGCCAGGAGCCGATCTGCTCGGTGGCGCCATTCGGGCCGTGCGCGACCAGCCGGAACGGGTACGCCTTGCCGTAGCTCGTCCGCGCGTCGTACCCGCACCGCATGGTCACCCGTGTGCCCCACTTGGTGCCGACCAGACCGATGTCGGCGTGCACCGGCCCGGCGGCGGCCACCGGCCGCATGGCGACCATCGACACCTGTGGGCCAGGAGTGCCCTGCGCCTTCGGCGGCGGGGTGACCGGTCGGGGCAGCACCACTGCCGTACCGACACCCACGACCAGGGCCAGCCCGGCGGCGGCCAGGGTGGTCAGCGCGTACCGTCGCCGGTCCGCGGAGCGTTGCCGACGCCGGCGACGCCGGGCCTCGTCGAGCAGCGCGGGCACCCGGGGCGGGGCCGGCGGGGGCAGGATCTGCTCCAGTCCCGCCGGGTCGAGGCGCCCGAGCAGCCCGGGCAGCACGGCGATCTCGGCGACCGACTCCCGGCAGGAGGCGCAGCCGGACAGGTGCCGTTCGTACGCCGCCCGTTCGGCGGGGGCCAAGGCACCCAGCACGTACGCGCCGTCGTCGTACGCGAACTCGCACCGGGTCATCCCGTCACCCCCATCTCGGCCAGGACCAAACGTAGAGACCGCAACGCGTAGTGGGTGCGGGACTTCACGGTCCCCGGCGGTACGCCCAGGCGGGACGCCGCCTCGGCCACCGACCGCCCCTGGTAGAAGCATTCGACGAGCACTTCCCGGTGGGTCGGGCTGAGTCGGTTCAGCGCCTCGGCGACGGTCCACGCCTCCACAGCCCGCTCCGCCTCGTCGATCACCTCCGGTGGTTCGGGAAGGTCGTCGGTGAACACCTCGCCCACTCGGGTGGACCGTCGCCGCCAGGCGTCGATGGCCAGGTTGCGGGCGGTGGTGAACAGCCACGACCGCACCGAGCCGCGTTTCGGGTCGAGGGACTCCGGGTGTCGCCAGGCCCGCAGCAGCGTTTCCTGCACCAGGTCCTCGGCGCGCTGCCGGTCCCCGTTGACCAGCCGCAGGGCATGGGCGTACAGCGCCTCCGCGTGCTCGTCGTGCAGCGCGCGCAGCAGTTGGGCGTCGTGGTCGCTGATGGCGGTCTCCTCGCTTCCTGCGCGCGTCCGGCGGTGCGTCCGCCCGTGAATACGTGCGGTCACGCCGAACGGTTCAGCCCGAGGTCAGACGGTTGCCGCCCGGAGAGGTGTTCATGCCTGGTTCACATCGCGGCCGACGAGCGCTCACCACGTCCTCCTAGCGTCCGGCGGGTACGCCGCCTGTCGTGCCACCGACTCCCTGGAGGCTTCCCCCATGAGCGACCGCCCCCGGCTGCTCCCCCTGTTGACCGGCAACCGCCATGGCACCCGTGACGCCATGACCTGTCTGTACCGGTGCGGAAACGCCTGCGACCACCCGGTCCCGAACACCTCCGACAACGCGTACTTCGGTGACGTGGTGAACGCGGAGGTCTCGCGGCGCGGCGTGGTCCGGGCCGGCGCTGTCGGCGCCCTGGTTCTCGGGTTCGGCGGCGCGGCGGCCTCCGCGACCAGGTCGACGGCCTCGCCTGGGCGGTTGCTGTCGGCGCAGGCCGGTACGAGGAGGAGT
>NZ_JBSFBM010000184.1:0-13610 GCF_053592955.1 Micromonospora sp. NPDC002411
GACGGTGCAGGCCGTCACCTTCCTGGGCGACATCTACACCAACGAGAAGTACAAGCGGATGCTGCCGCCGGGCATCGCGAGCTGGACCGGTCGGGGCCGGGTCGGCCGGCACGGCTGCGGGCACGGCCTGGGCCGGGACGTTGACCTGGGCGTACGCGTCGGCCTGGGTCCTGGTGGCCTCCGGCGTTAGCAGGCCGTGGTCGTTGAGCACCTGCATCCCGCCGGTCAGGAAGCGCAGCCCGACCAGCGCCGACAGGGTCAGGATCGCCACGTTGAGCAGCTTGAAGAACCCGTAGTCGGGTGCGGTGATCAGGAAGAAGAGGCTGATCGGCGCGAACGCCACAGCGAGCATCGAGGTGACCGTGATCGCCACCATCACCAGCGCCAACGACTGCCGCACCGAGAGCCGGGCGCCGAAGACCAGGTTGAACAGGTAGAGCGTGGGCAGGCAGATGGCAAGCGTGACCAGGAACAGCAGTGGCAGCTTCAGCGCCGAGGTCAGCGCCATCAGCGGGCTGTGGAAGGCCCCCAGCACCGCCCCGTAGCAGGCCAGCGCGATGGCGGAGCTGGCGAGCATCCGCCCGGTCAGCGCGTTGAGGTCACCCTCGGCCACGATCTGCTGCCAGATGCCCGCGCGATCCCGCAGGATGCGCTCGATGACGAGCGGACTGGGACGGTCACCCGACACGGATGCACCCCTCTCGGTGGACTTGCACAGTGGACTGGGTGCGCAGACGGTAGGACACCGGGTGGCTGGCCCGCCACCCCGTCACGGCGAGTCGTCAGCGCCAACCCACGTCGATTCGGGCGCCGCGCTCGTCGAAGAAGTGCAGCGCGTCCATTCGGACCGAGACGGCGAGCGGGTGACCGGCGCTGACCGCCGGATACGGCGCCAGCCGCACCGCCAACTCCGCCGGGCGACGGTGGTGCCGGCCCGGGTCGGGGAGCACGCTGGTCTGGGCGCCGCCGCCAACCGCGGGTGCCTGCGATTCCACCGGCTTGCCGGTGAGCCGCTGCATCACCGATCCGAACCGGCGCAGACCACGCTGGCCGACCGGTGGCGGGTCGAGCGGTGCGCCCATCTCGTCGACCATGATCGCGGTCGCGCCGATGTCGAGGAACGCCAACGACTCGTGCCCGTGGTGTTCCAGGTAGCGGATCCGCCCCCGCAGCACATCGCCGGGGCTGTCCGGGGAGACCGGAGTGAGCGCCTCGGCCCGCATGCCGACCACGATCCGCTCACCGTGGTAGTGCGCCACCGCCCTACTGCGGATGTCGTTCCAGGGCAGGTAGAGCGACTGCTCACCGAGGTTCAGCGTGACGTACCGGTCGAGGTGGACGTAGACCGACGCCTCCAACAGGTTCATCCGCGGGCTGCCCAGGAAGGCGGCAACGTAGAGCGTCGCCGGCCGCCCGTACACCTGCGTGGGTGTGCCCACGTCCTGGAGCACGCCCCGGCGCATAATCGCCACCCGGTCGGCCATGGTGAGCGCCTCGGCCTGGTCGTGGGTGACGTAGACGGTGGTGACGCCCAGCTCCCGGGTCAGGCCCGAGATCTCCGCGCGCAGCTCCGCGCGGAGACCGCTGTCCAGATTCGAGAGCGGCTCGTCCATGAGGAACAGACCGGGCCGCCGGACGATCGCCCGGCCCATCGCCACCCGCTGCCGTTGGCCGCCGGAGAGCTGACCCGGCTTGCGGGCCAGCACGTCACCGATGCCCAGGGCACTCGCCACGTCGCTGACCCGCTCGCCCCTCGGCTCCGGCTCGACCCCGGCCAACCGCAGCGGAAAGGCGATGTTGTCGCCGACGGTCATGTGGGGGTAGAGCGCGAAGTCCTGGAAGACCATGGCGATCTTGCGTTCCCGTGGAGGCAGGTCGTTCGCCAACTCCCCGTCGAGCATGACCGCGCCCTGGGTCGGGTCCTCCAAGCCGGCAATCATCCGCAGCACAGTCGACTTGCCGCAGCCGGACGGCCCGAGGAGCACCATGAACTCGCCGTCGTTCACATCGAGATTGATGCTGTCGACGGCCAGTGTGCCGTCCCTGAAGACCTTGCTGACATCCTTGAGCGTGACGGTGCTCACCGTCGTCCCCCCCAGCTAGTCCCTGCCGACCCAGAGACTGTGACCAGGATCATTCGATTCGCACATCGGGTAAACGTCTCATGTTTGGTTGATGACGCTGCTATTACACGACACAAGCGATCAACAGGGCGAAGAACGCCCGCTCGGCTCCCCCAGGAAAACCTGACGCACCACCCGTTCCGCCGCATGCCCGTCGTCCAATGTGCAGAACCGGCTTCGAAAATGCTCGCGGGCCTTGTTCGCCGCGTCCGAGCGCACCTCGCCGCTGCGGAACACATCGACCAGGTCTCCGAAGGTGGTGGCCACCGCGCCGGGCGGCTCGGCCGTCACGTCGAAGTAGACCCCCCGAGCCAACCGGTACGCCTCCCAGTCCGGGGCGTAGAGCACGATCGGCCGGTCGAGTACCGCGTAGTCGAACATCGCCGACGAATAGTCGGTTACCAACACGTCGGCGACCAAATAGAGATCCTCCACCCGCTGATAACCGCTGACATCGCGAACCCGTTCCCAGTCCACCGGCCGGCCGGGACGCCGGTCCCGGTCGTGGAAGTAGTGGCTGCGCATCAGCAACCGACCGGAGTCACCCAACGCCCGCACGAACCGGTCCGGGTCGAACGGCGGCCGGTAGCCGGGGAGGTGTTCACGGTGCGTCGGGGCGTACAGCACGACCTGCTCGTCGGGACCGACGCCGAACTCGGCGCGCAGTCGGCGGACCTCCTCCGGGCCGGCCGTGACCAGGCGGTCGTTGCGTGGGTAGCCCACCTCCAACGTCGTGTACGTGGCCGGGTACGCCCGGTCCCACATCTGCGTGGAGAAGCTGTTCGCGCTGACGCTGTAGTCCCAGCGGTCCACCCGGCGCAACAGCCCGGCGAAGTCCATCCGGCCCGCGCCGATCGGGTAGCGCTGCTGGTCCAGGCCCATCACCTTGACCGGGGTGCCGTGGTGGGTCTGCAGGTGCACCTGCTCGGGTCGCTTGCGCACGAAATCCGGGAAGTTGACGTTGTTGACCAGCCACCGGGCGCGGGCGAGCGCCCGGTAGTACGCGGGCGTGCCGGCCACCACGTACTCCACCCCGGCCGGCACGGTGTCCACCCGGTCCCGGCGCACGACCCACACCCCGCGCACACCCGGCGCCAATCGGCGGGCGACCTCGTAGATCGCCGCCGGGTTGCAGGAGTATCCGCGGTACCAGTACGCCGCGTACACCGCGAGCGTCGGATCGACCGGGCGGCGCAACTCGGCCCGGTAGTACTCACGCAGCAGCCCGTCGCGGGTCAGCCGGGCACCGCGTCGCGCGACCGGGCCGACCCGCCGTCGGGCGGTACGGGCCTGCCTGCGGGCGACGTCGCGGGCCCGACTGGCGGTCCGCAACGCGCTGAACGTGCGCCAACGGCCGGAGGCGACGAGCCGGTGCTTGATCCCCTCCACCCCGTCCGGCACCGGATAGCCGCCGGGCGGCAGCCACCGTTCGTAGTCGGCGGTGATCTGCGCGAAGAACGCCGGACGCAACTCCGGTGCGATCCGCTGGCCGTTGCCGAGCACTGTCAGGTAGTGCCAGATCATCCGCTCGAAGACCGCCGGCCGCAGGGAGTCCGTCGCCGGCCCCCACTCGTCCATCAGGTGGAAGACCCGATGCCACTGTGGGAAGACCTCGAAATGGCGGTCACCGCGGGTCCGGGTGATCGCGCCGGCGCGGCGTTGCCGGTAATTGACGCACACCCGGTCGAGTACGCCGATCCGCTGCGCCGCCATCAGCACCGGGTAGCTGAACGAGACGTCCTCGTACCAGCCGGGGGCGAAGCGCAGGCCCAGGTCGACCAGGAACTCCCGGCGGACCAGGCGGTTCCACGCGGTGTGCAGCAGGTGCATCGCCTCCGGCCGGTCCCGCAGCCGGAAGGTCTCCGGGCCGGGCGACTCCGGAAACACCTCGGCCATCGCGCTGCGGGTGGCGGTGTCGTTCCAGTGGGTGCGCACGTGGTCGACCAGCAGCACGTCCGGGCGGGTCGCCCGCAACCGCTCGGCGACCTCGGTCAGGCACTCCGGGGTCAACCAGTCGTCGCCGTCGAGGAACCACACGTACTCGCCGGCGGCCCGGTCCAACCCGATGTTGCGGGCCGGACCGAGGCCGACGTTCTCCGGCAGCCGAACCGAACGGACCCGCCGGTCGCGGGCCGCGTACTCGTCGATGATGTCGCCGCTGGCGTCCGGCGAGCAGTCGTCGACGGCGATCACCTCGATGTCCGTCTCCGGCTGGCCGAGCACGGAGTCCAGGCACTCACGCAGGTATCCCTGCACGCGGAAGGCCGGCACCACGAAGCTGATCAGGGTCATCCGGCCGTCCCTCCGTCAGTGCGGCGCGGCACCTCCAGCGCCCACCGGCGTAACCGACGCCCGCGCGCTACGGGCCGGTCGCACGAACCAGGCCAGGACGACGCTCACCACGAAAACCACGAGAAGGTACGCACCGAGTGTAGCCAGACCGCTACCCGCCACGCCGACAATCGCCGTCAGGGCCAGCAGCGCCGAGCGCCCCTCCCAGCCCAGCGTGGCCGCGTGCAACGGCGGTGCCGCCTGCCGCTTCTCCAGCCGGGCGGTCAGGTCGTAGTGATGCACGGTGAGCACGAAGACGTACCCGAAGATCAGCCAACCCGGCACTCCGCCGACCACCCCGACCGCGATGGCGAACAGGTACTCGGCGGCCCGCAACGCCGCGGGGACCAGCCAGTCCAGCGGACCGTTGTGCGCGGCGCCCGCACCCAGGCCACCGACCAGTAGCACCAGCAGCGCCACCGGCACCGCCCAGCGCAGCCCGTCCGGCGTGTCCGTCAGCAGCGCCGCGACCAGCAGCACCGCCGGGCCGAGCGCGGCGATCACCGCCAGGGTGAGCGGCCCCATCGGGCGGACCACCGGCAGCCAACGGGCCAACGGGCCGTCGTCGCGGTGCAGGGTGGTGTCGACCGTGTCCAGCACCGGCACCCACATCCAGCGGGCCCGCAACGTGCGCAGCGCCCCGGTGTACGCGAACGCCAGCACACCCCACACCAGCACCGCGATCAGGCTGACCAGCGGGTTGAACAGCGCCACGGTCAGCGCGATCAGCGCCCACCGCTCGCCGATCGGGAAGACCACGGTCCGCTTCAGCCAGTACGACAACGACCCGGTGTCCGCCTGCACCCGGGTTGACGCCGCGTTGAGCCGGTCACCGATCCCGCCGCTGGCACCCGTGGTCGTCCGGGGTCGGCGGGCCGCCTCGTCGTGCAGCACCCCGTACCAGGTGTCGGTCATGTGCCGGACGGTCTGCAACGTCATCGCGGCGATGGCGAGGGCCCAGCCGTTGCCCAACCCGGCGTGGCTGACCCCGAAGCCGAGCCCGGCGTAGACCAGGTACTCCTTGGCCCGGTCCGCCATCGTGTCCAGCCAGCCACCCCAGGCGCTGAAGTTCCGGGTGTACCGGGCCAACTGGCCGTCCACGCAGTCCAGCACGAACCCGAGGTAGAGCAGCACCGCGCCACCGACCAGCGCGGGCCGCCCGCCGACCCCGAACAGCACCGCCGCGGCCAGCGCGAACAGTACCGAGATCGCCGTCACCCCGGTCGGGGTGAGCCGCAGCCGGGCCGCCAACCGAACCAGGTACGGGGACCAGGTGCTGACGAAGTAGGTGGAGAAGAAGTCGTCCTTCTCCTTCACCGACAGCCGCAGCTCGGCCCGGTCCTCGTTCACAGCCGTCACCGCCGCCTCGGCAGCGGTCAGCTCGTCGGCGCTCTCGATTCGGCGGGCGACGAGCAGGCGTACCCGCTGGGCGAAGATCAGGGTGCCGAGCGCCGCGAGACCCGCGAAGAGCCGGTCCACAGCGGGCCCGGGGCCACCCGCCGCGGCCCGGGCGGCGGCGGCGAGGGTCGGCAGGTCGTCCACGCCGACCCGCAGCGCGCCGCCGAACACGCCTGTCGCGTCCCCGTCGAGGGTGTCCAGCGCGCCGGCGTCGACCACCTGGCCGCGTTCCTCCCGCACGGCCGCCCGACCGGGGACCGGTGGGTCGCCGAGCACCAGCGCCACAGTGGGCCCCACCGGGCTGGTGGCCAGGTGCCGCAGTACGGCGGTGTGCGCCACCAGGTCGGTGCCGGTGACCAGCACCGGGGCGGTGGCGCCGGCGACCAGCGCGGTCACCTCGTCGAGGGTGGCCGCGAAGCGCACGTCGTCCGCCCCGGCCTGGCGCAGCTGGACGGCCAGACGGTCGGCCAGGGGCTCACCGGCCGCGGTGGTCAGGCCCGCCGCCGACGACCCGGCGGCGAGCACGATCGCGAGCGTCATTGCTGGACCGCGGCGTGGTACGCGTCGAGCGCCTCGGCGATGGTGCCGTCGAGCGTCAACCGGCCCGCGTCGAGGTACAGCCCCCGACGACAGAACCGGGTCAGGTCCTTCTCGTTGTGTGACACCAACACCAGCGTGCGCCCCTCCCCGAGCAGACGATCAATCGTCGCGTAACACTTCTTGCGGAACTCCGCGTCGCCGACCGCGGTCACCTCGTCCATCAGCAGGATCGGGTGCGGCAGGTGCGAGATGATCGCGAATCCGAGCCGCACCTTCATGCCCGACGAGTAGTGCCGCACCGACGTGTCGATGGCCCGTTCCACCTGCTCACCGGCGAACTCGACGATCTCGTCGAAGTGCCGCTTCAGGTAGCCCGTCGACAGTCCGTGCAGCCCACCGACCAGGTGCAGGTTCTCCCGGCCGGTCAGGTCGTTCGAGAAACCGGCGGACAACTCCAGCAACGGCGCCACCGCGCCGTGCACCCGGATGTCGCCCTCATCCGGGATGAGCACCCCGGCGATCAGCCGCAGCAGGGTGCTCTTGCCGGTGCCGTTGCGGCCGATCACCCCGACGGTCTCGCCTGGCTCGACGGTGAACGACACGTCCCGCAGCGGCCAGAACTGGCCGGGCAGCGCACCCCGCGCCCCCCGGTGGATGAACAACTCCCGCAGCCGCAGTTGACGGCGACGGTTACGGACGAACCGGATGCCCAGCCCGTCGGCCTCGATGATCGGGGCGGCCACGTCACAGCTCCTTGAGCACGGCGGGCTCCAACCGACGGAACGACCACCAGCCGGCGGTCAGCACCAGCAGGCTGCCGACGACAGTGGTGGCGAGCAGCCGGGCGTCCGGGAACTCGTCCGGATACCAGATCGCGTGGTGCAGTTGGAAGATCCCGACCAGCGGGTTCAGCTCGTACGCCACCTTCAACCAGTCGGGCAGGCTGGACTCCCGGACCAGGCTGAGCGGGTAGATGATCGGCGTGGCGTAGAAGAGCACCCGAATGATCAACCGCATCAACCGCTCGACGTCGCGCATCAGCACGTTCCACGCCGACAGCAGCAGGGCCAGCCCGGTCAGCAGGACGGCCTGGACCAGCACCGCCAGCGGGAGGGAGAGCAACGACAAACCGGGGTGGATCCGACCGTGCGCCGCGTAGATCACCGCGATCGCGATCAGGATCGGCAGGCCGGCCGCGTACTCGGCGAACCGGCCGGTGACCCGGCCGATCGGGAAGACCTGACGCGGCACGTTCATCGTGGTGATCAGCCGGGACTGGCCGGTCAGCGCGTTGGTCGCCTCGCTCAGCGCGGAACTGGTCCACATCCACGCGAAGATTCCGGTGATCAGGAACAACGGGTACGACTCGGCGGCCTCGCCGAGGTGCCGCCCGGTGTCGCGGGAGTAGAGCACCCCGAACACGAACCAGTAGATCGCGCCCATGCCGAGCGGCTCGATCAACGACCAGAAGTAGCCCAGCACCGACTGCTGGTACTTGACCGCCAGGTCCCGTCTGACCAGGATGCGCAGCGAGTTGCGGTGCGACCACAGGGCCGCGACGCCAGAGGTCACCGCAGCCTCCCGCCTCCTGAAACGGACGCCAGGTTAGCAGTCGGTGAACGAATGCCCCGAATCGACCGGGCTCAGCACTCGATCACGTTGACGGCCAGACCGCCACGCGCCGTCTCCTTGTACTTGACCTTCATGTCGGCGCCCGTCTCCCGCATGGTCTTGATGACCTTGTCCAGCGACACCTTGTGCACACCGTCGCCGCGCAGCGCCAGCCGGGCGGCCGTGATCGCCTTGATGCTAGCCACCGCGTTCCGCTCGATGCAGGGGATCTGCACCAGGCCACCCACCGGGTCACAGGTCAACCCGAGGTTGTGTTCCATCCCGATCTCGGCCGCGTTCTCCACCTGCTCCGGGGTGCCGCCGAGCGCCTCGGCCAGCCCCGCCGCCGCCATCGAGCACGCCGAACCGACCTCACCCTGACAGCCGACCTCCGCGCCGGAGATCGAGGCGTTCTCCTTGAACAACACACCGATCGCGCCGGCCGTCAGCAGGAACCGCACCACGCCGTCGTCATCGGCGTTGTCGACGAAGCGGCTGTAGTAGTGCAGCACCGCCGGGATGATCCCGGCCGCGCCGTTCGTCGGCGCGGTGACCACCCGGCCGCCCGCGGCGTTCTCCTCGTTGACCGCGAGCGCGAACAGCGTCACCCAGTCCATCGCGTGCAGCGGGTCGGTCGTGCCGGCGTCCGCCTCCAGGCCGCGCCGCAGCTCCGCCGCGCGCCGCCGGACCTTCAACCCCCCAGGGAGTACGCCGTCGCGCTCGCAACCGCGCTGCACGCACTCCTGCATCACCCGCCAGATCTCCAACAGGCCCGCCCGGATGTCCGCCTCGCTGCGCCAGGAACGCTCGTTGGCCAGCATCACCTCGCTGATCGACAGGCCGGTGCGGGACGTGACGTCGAGGAGCTGCGCCCCGGTCAGGAACGGGTACCGCACCTGCGTGCTGTCCGGCTTGATCCGGTCCGCGCCCGCCGCCGCCTCGTCCACCACGAAACCGCCACCGACGGAGTAGTAGGTGCGGCTGCGCAACACAGCCCCCGCACCGTCGTACGCCACGAAGGTCATCCCGTTCGGGTGGTACGGCAGCGACCGTCGGCGGTGCAGCGTCAGATCCCGGTCCGGGTCGAAGTCGATCTCGTGCGCGCCGAGGATGCTGATCCGCCGCTCGGCCCGGATCCGCTCGACCCGAGGACCGACGGTGTCCGTGTCGACAGTCTCCGGCGACTCGCCGGCCAACCCGAGCAGCACGGCCGGACCGCTGCCGTGGCCGTGGCCGGTGGCCCCCAGCGAGCCGAACAACTCGGCCTGCGCCCGCGCGACGTCACTGAGCAATCCGTCGGCCTTGAGCCCGCCGACGAACGTACGCGCCGCCCGCATCGGCCCCACGGTGTGCGAACTGGACGGCCCGATACCGACGCTGAAGAGGTCGAAAACACTGATCATGGCTGCGCTTCCTCGCCGTCGTCCCGGCGTACGGAACCGGCCGGGTCGTGGCCGCCGGTAGGCGGCCCCGTTCGTGACCGCCCGGGGTGTGGGTTGCGGCCACCCGGGGTGTGGATGGCCGATCTGCCAGCCTACCCGCCCAGCTCACGGCCCACCCGACCACTGGACGTGAACACTCGGAGCGCGCTGGTGCACGGCTCGGAGAGGCGTCAGGAAGGGGTCATCGGGGTACAGCACCTACGGGTCCACGGGTTGCCGCTCCTCCTCGCGACCGAGGGCGAGCTGGTCATCCCCTTCTACCGTGGATTGCAGACGCGGCGTACCGCCGCAGAGTGGGAGTACGACGATGAGTCGCAAACTGGTCCGGCCCCGCGAGGGGCGCATGCTCGCCGGTGTCTGCGCTGGCCTCGGTCGACGGTTCGGCATGTCCGCGGGGATGGTCCGGCTGCTGTTCCTGCTGTCCCTGCTGCTGCCCGGCACGCAGGTGATCGTCTACCTGATCCTCTGGGTGCTCATGCCGAACGAGGACCGCTACCTGGCCTCCACCGGACACTGACCCGCCCCGCACACCCGCTCCGAGGCCGGACGAGGCAGCAACTTCGGCGAAGTTGCTGCCTCCCGGCCGCCCGAGGCACCAACATCCCTGATGTTGCAGCACTGTCATGCTGTCGGCGGCGAGGCGGATCACGGCGTCGACGTCGGCGGCGATCCACCACGCGTCGACAGCGCACGGTTCGTGCCGCAGGTACTCCACCAGGTGACTGCCGGGCGCGGACGGGCCGAGCCGCACGCTGACCAGCGCCTCGTGCCGCCGCCGCGGCCCGTCGGCGCTGGTCGCGCGCTCACCCGGGTCGCTGTCGGTGCCGGGCGGCAGGTCTCCGCGTTCCCAGCGTGTCATCCGCCAAGGACTCATGGGCCCATCGTCACCACCGAACGGCGGCGAAGCGGCCGCCGATACGCCGTTTCGACGGGCCACCGCCGTTTCTTGACGCCGCGTTCACGCAGCTGCCCACCGGGCACGCCGACACGGCGAGTAGCGTTCGGATCAGACCAAGATCGGCGTGCGAGGAGGCGTGGTGCAGACGACGACGGTGGACATCCCGACCGACGACGGGATCGCGGACGCGTCACTGACCCGACCGGACGGCGACGGGCCGTTCCCGGCGGTGCTGCTCTTCATGGACGCCTTCGGACCGCGCCCCCGCCTGGTGGAGATGGCGGAGCGGATCGCCGAGCGCGGTTACCTGGTGCTGACTCCCCACCTGTTCTACCGGGCCGGCCGGGCACCCCTGTTCGACCTGTCCCGGCTCGGTGAGCCGGACCAGCGCGGCGCCCTGTTCGAGCAGATCATGCCGCTGATCGGCGCACTGACCCCCGAGGTGGTCAGCCGGGACACCGCTGCCTACCTGGACTTCCTGGCCGCCCGGGACGACGTCCGCTCGGGCCCGGTCGCGATCACCGGTTACTGCATGGGCGGCACGAACGCGTTGCGGGCCATCGAGGCGCACCCGGACCGCATCGCGGCGGTGGCCAGCTTCCACGGCGGGCGGATCGTCACCGACGCGCCGGACAGCCCGCACCTGGGCGTCGGCTCGATCACCGGCGAGGTGTACTTCGGGCACGCCGACGCCGACCAGTCGATGACACCCGAGCAGATCGCCACGCTGGAGAAGGCGCTCGACGCCGCCGGGGTGCGCTACCGCTCCGAGGTGTACACCGGTGCGCACCACGGTTTCACCATGGCCGACACCCCGATGTACGACGAGCAGGCCACCGAGCGTCACTGGGTAGCCCTCTTCGACCTCCTGGACCGCACCCTGCCCGCCACCTGACGACTGGCGCGGGCTCAGCGGAGTAGCAGCACCGGGCCGGCGTCGATGCGGGTGCGGAACAGCGCGTACGGCTTGCGCCGCAGGTCCTGACCGCGCTGGTACTGCGGCTGCCGGTGCAGCTGGTTGGCGGTGACGTAGAGGTACCCGTCGGTGGCCACCGACATGGTGTCCGGCCAGAGCAGCCGCGGATCGTGGACCAGCGTCTCGTACTCGCCGTCCGGCAGTCGGCGCAGCACCGCGTTGTGCTCGTACGAGGTGAGGTAGAACCGGCCCGCGTCGTCGCTCTCCAACCCGTCCGACGCGGTGCCCTTGTCGCCCTCGTCGACAACAGTCTCGGCGGCCGCCTCCTGGGTGACCCCCGGGTCGGCCAACGCCTCGGTGGAGACGCTGTACCAGCGTCGGGACGCCAGCGGGCAGTAGTGGAGCCGGCTGCCGTCGGCGGAGATCGCGATGCCGTCGGAGCCCATCCCCACCGGCTTCGGTGGCCCGTCCGCCGGCCGTTCGAGGAACGGCCGACCCTCGACCACCGGGCGGAACGCCGTCAACGGCTCCGCCTTGGTGGACGGGTGGTCGTGCAGCCGCCGCCAGGACGCCCCGCTGGCCAGGTCCACCACGATGATCCCGTTCGGCCCGGAGTCGGCCGAGTCGGTGATGTACGCGACGCCGGACTCGCCGCGGCGCAGGTCGAAGCGGACGTCGTTGAGGTACGTCGTCGGCAGCGCCACGTCCGCAGGGAAGGTGATCACCTGGGCGACCGTGTCGGTCTCCAGGTCGACCCGGACCAGTTTCGGACCACCCGGCTTGGTGGGCTGGAACATCGGGCTGCCGGTGTCCAGCACCCAGAGCCGGTCCGCCGGGTCGACCACGATGCTCTGCACCGACACGAACGCACCCGCGTCGTCGTCGCCGGACGGGTCGTTCCACGCTCGGTCGGGGTAGGGCACCTCCTGACCGTCGCGCAGTTCGACGACGGTGGCCGGCACCTCGTCGCCCCACTTCGGGAAGTTGACGAAGATCCGACCGGAGTGCGAGACGCTCACTCCGGTCGGCATCGGGCCGGTGAAGTTGTGCACCAGCTCCAACTCGCCAACCGGCTCGTCGCCGACCGGCCCACTCATGACGCCCGCCCCATGGTGCTCATCGCCCGCTCCCTGCCGATCCGCCGGATGTCCCGCTCCTGTGCTGGCTCTTCCCGCGCGGACGTCCGGTATGCGTGGCCAGCCAGCGGAGTCGGGAGGGCGGGCCGGTCCGGGTCTCGGTCAGGCCACCGGTGCGGCGGCCCTGGCGGCGGGCAGGCCGGGGACGGCGACGTCCACCGCGAGCAGCGCCCCGTCCTCCGGGCCGGGCGTGGTCAGCCCCACCCGGGCGGTGCCGATGAAGAGTCGGCGCAGGTCGGGGCCGCCCAGGCAGATTCCGGCCGGCTGTTGCGCCGGCAGCCGGATCTCCTGCTCCAGGGTCCCGTCGGGCCGGTAGCGGCGTACCGCCGAACCGCCCCACAGCGCGATCCAGAGGTGACCGGCGGCGTCGATGGTCATGCCGTCCGGGCCGCCGTCGGCGGAGGGCAGGCGAAGGAACGGCTCCCGCCCGCTCAGGGCCCCGGTCGCGGGGTCGACGGTGAACCGGTCGATCTCGCCGCGCGGCGTGTCGGCGAGGTACATGGTGGTGCCGGTGGCGTCGAACGCCGGCCCGTTCGGGATGGTCAGTCCGGTCACCGCGGGCACCGGTGCCGAGCCGGGGGTGAGCCGGAACAGCGTGCCCTCGCCGGGGACCGCCGCGTACGTCATGCTGCCGGCCCAGAAGTGGCCGTGCGGGTCGGCGACCGCGTCGTTCATCCGGGTGGGCTCGGGTGCGTCAGCGACCAGGTCGGCGACCGGTCGGGGGTCGCCGGTGGCGGGCAGCAGTGTGAGGCCGGTTCCGGCGGCGGCCAGCCAGTCACCGGGCCGGCCGGCCACCGGGGCGACCGCGCCGAGCGGAACGTCGAGACGGCGCACCTCCCGCAGCGGGGCGGGGGCGTCGCCGTCGGTTTCCAGCAGGCGTCCGGCCAGCAGATCGACGAGGACCAGGCGGTCGTCGACCCAGCGCAGCCCTTCGCCCAGCTCCAACCGGTCGGTGCTCCAGACGGTCGGCTCGGTCAGCTCCATCTCGCTCCTCCAAACGATCTGCGGGGCGGCGGTCGGGCAGGCCCGACCGCCCGTCACCCGGTCAGCGGACCGTACCGCCCAGCTCGTGGTCCAGCAGCGTCAGCTCCGCCCGGTCGGGCAGGCCCTCCCAGTCGCCCCTGGTGGCCACCGCGAACGCCCCGGTGGCTGGCCCCGACGCAGTTGCCGATCTTCTTGAAGTACTTGTCGAACATCGCGTACCGCAGGTAGTCG
>NZ_JBSFBM010000185.1:0-13583 GCF_053592955.1 Micromonospora sp. NPDC002411
TATTCGGTACCGCTGGCGTCGGCGTGCACCTCGGCCCTGCGCTCGCCGACCCGCAGCTCACGGCCGTTCTCGTCGTCGCGGACGGCGGCCCACCGGTCACCGGCCCGCAACTGCGACCAGTACTCACCGGTGTCGTCTGCCCGCAGCGGTGGCCCGGACTGCGGCGCGGCGGCGTTCGCCCGGTCACGCTGCTCCGACCAGCCGCGATCGTCGGGGCTGTCCCAGGAGCGTGAGGCGGGCCCCTCCGGCGTGCGATGCGACCGGGCCACAGCAGACTCGTCGGCGTGGGCGTACGCGTCGCGCGGATCGGTCCACTCCGGCTCGTCAGGGCGGCCCGTCCAGCCCGACTCGCTCTCCTCGAAGTCCGGAGTGCGCCGCTCGGCGCCCCGGCTCCACTCCTGCGCCGGCGGGGTCCACTGCCCGGCGTACCCGCCGCCGCCGTAGCGCGCTGCGGGCTCAGGGTGCCCGCCGTCCACCACCGTGTGCCGGGTGGTGACGTGCACGGTCTCGGTGTGCCGGACGACGCCGGCCGGCCGGTGTCCGGGTTCGGGGCGGTCGTGCTCCCGGGGGCGGGCTGAGCCGTACGCGGTGCCGGCCGACCGTTCCGCGCCGTACATCCCGGCGGCGGCCGGCGGTTCGACGGCCTCCCTCGGGTACGCCGACTCGTCGTGGGCCACCCGCTCGGGGCGAGCCCGTCGGGGTGCGTCGTCCGGGGCGGAGACCCGGGCACGGCCCGCTGGCGCGTCACCCGGCGCCTGGACCCGGCTGCGGGCCACCGGCACCTCGTCCACGGGCGGCTCACCGGCCGGCACCCGCGCCCGCCCGGCACCCGCCGGATCGCCAGCGGGAACGGCACCGGCGAGGGCGGCACCGCTGGCGTCGAGACGGCGGCGGATCGCGCCGATCCCCTCCTGAGCCCGTTGCGCCTGGTCAAGCGCCTGGTTACCGCGCTGGGCTGCGGCCACGATCTCGGCGCGCAATTCCCGGCGGAGTTCCTCGACTTCTTCCAGCAACTCGTCGGCCCGCGCCCAGGCGCCCTCCGCGTCGGGGCGCAGCGCGATGGAGAGACCGATCAGCACCACAGCGACGATGGCGAGCACCGCGGCGAAGCGCAGCGGGCCGTTGCCGTCGGCGACCAGCAGGATCAGTGCCGCCACCGGCGCCAGGGCGACGCCCGCCCAGAAGAGCATGGTCAGCAGCGGTGGTTGACGCCGGGTGTCAGGGGTGGCCGGGGCTGGCATGGCTGTGCAGCCTACCGAGGAGATCCGCCGGAGGGAACGGGGTCCCGGACGCGAGGACGCCCCCGCCCGGTCGGGGCGGGGGCGTCCTCAGCACCTCAGGAAATGCTCAACTCGTCGCGAACGCGCCGTCCGACGAGAAGATCAGACCCACGCTGATGGAGCCGTCGCGCAGACCGCTCTTGGTCAGCGGCCCGCCCTGGTCCAGAGAGGAGAACTTGCCCACCGACAGCCCGTACGTCTTCTCCAGGCCGGGCTTGCAGAACGGGCGCTGCTCGCACTCCGGCGGGCCACCCAGCACCGTCGCGCTGCCGGAGCACTTCGCGGCCAGCTCGGACAGGGTGCGCACGCCGTACTTGTCGGCGAAGGCCTGGGTCACCGCGAAGGCGTTCTGGTCCTGCGCGGCGGCCGGGGCACCGAAGGTGATGCCTGCCTTGTCGCCCTCGGCCTTAAGCGCGGTCACCGTCGTGTTGATGTCCGGCGAGGAGACCGGCTGGGCGTTCTGACCGTTGGCCTTCGTGTTGAGGAACTCGGCCATCGTCGCCGCGTACTCCGGGACGACCTGGATCTCGCCCTTCTCCAGCGCCGGCTCGTAGAGCTCCCGGTTGCCGATCTGCTGCACCTTGACCTGGTAGCCGGCGGCGGTGAGCGCGATCCGGTACAGCTCGCCCAGGATCTGGCTCTCGGCGAAGTTGCCGGCCCCCACCGTGATGTCGCCGCCCGGGCCCTTGGCGATGCCCGCGGTGAGGTTGTTGGCCGTCGCGAACTCCTCGGCCGCCACCTTCGGGGTCTTACGCTCGTCGTTCACGGCCTTGTTGAGCTGGATCAGCTTCGGGGTGTCCAGCGCCGCGGAGACCTTGTCCAGTGCGGCGATCAGCTGCGGGTTGGCGGCCTTGCTGTTGACCGCCGGGATGACGTTGTCGGAGTTCTGGAGCTTCTTGTCGTCCTGCAGGGCGATGAGCTGCTGACCGGCGACCGGGGCGCAGCCGGCGCCGGAGGCACCGGTTGCGGGTGCGTCGGTGCCGGACGAGCCGGCACCACCGCAGCCGGTGAGGAGTGCCGCCCCGGCGACGGCGCTGACCGCGCCGATGGCCAGACGTGTGCGTGCGCGCATGTGCCCGCCTTCCGTGTCCCGGCGCGACCCGTCTCGGGCCGGCCGCGTGTCCGACGGGCGATCCTGACTGTCGGCCGCCCGCGAATATCCACCCAACATGGTCCGGAAGCGACCGACAACCTGAGGTGGACTTCGTCACCGCATCGTCACCGATCGGCCCACCGTCGGCCGCCCGCTCGACGCGGGGCTCACCCGGACGAGTCAGCGGGTCAGGCGCGTCCGGTGGCGTCGGCTGGCCGGGGCCGGGCCGCGCCCTGCCGCCCGCGCCGCAGTGGACGTGGGGTGACCAGCCGTTCGACGCCCCCCAGAACGACCTCGGCCAGCAGCGCCAGGCCGGCCACCAGCACACCGCCGGCGACGATCTGCCCGCCGCCGGCCGCGATACCGATGCCGAAGCCGGTCCGGATGATCTGACCGAGGCCACCACCGTTGACGAAGGACGCCAGCGCCGCCGTCGCGATCACCTGGACCGCGGCTGTCCGGAAACCGGCCGCCAGGTAGGGCACCGCGAGCGGCAGCTCGACGCGACGCAGCAGCTGCCCGCCGGACAGGCCCATCCCCCGGGCCGCGTCGCGGGTCTCCGGGTCCACCTGCCGCACCCCGGTGTACGCGTTGGCGAGCAGCGGTGGCACGGCGAAGACGGCCAGCGCCACCACGACCGGCGTACGCCCGAAGCCGCTGGCGAAGACCACCGGCAGGATGGTCAGCAGCGCCAGGGTGGGGATCGCCAGTGTGGCGTTCGACACCAGCACCACCAGGCCGCCACCCCGACCGACGTGCCCGAGCCAGAGGCCGAGCGGCCAGGCCACCAGGCAGCCGAGCGCCACCGCCAGGGCGGAGATGGTCAGGTGCTCGCCGAGGCGGTCCAGCATGCCCCCGGGGTTGGTCCAGTTCAGCGGGTCGTTGATCCAGACGATGGCCTGGCTGATCGGGTTCTCCGCGACGCTCACCGTGCCCTCCGGGTGGACCAGGGGGTCACCAGTCGGGCGACCAGGACGAGCAGCAGGTCGAGCACTACCGCGAGCGCCACACACAGCAGCGCGGCGGTCATGATCTCGGCCTTGTAGAGGTTGTTCTGGAAGCCCGCGAAGATCAACTGCCCGAGACCGCCGTGCCCGACCAGCACCCCGACCGTGACCAACGCCACCGTCGAGACGGTCGCCAGCCGGACGCCGGTCACGATGCCCGGCAGGGCCAGTGGCAGGTCGATCCGGAACAGCCGGCCCCACCGCCCGTAGCCCATGCCCTCGGCGGCCTCGCCGACCTCCGGAGGCACCTGGTTGAGCCCGGCCACCATGTTGCGCACAATCAGCAGCAGCGCGTAGAGGACGAGCCCGACCAGCACCGTCGTCGTACCGGTGCCCAGGTAGGGGGCGATGAACGCGAAGAGCGCCAACGACGGGATGGTGTAGACGACCCCGCTGACGGCGAGGATCGGCCCCGCGAGCGGACGGAACCAGTACGCCAGAACGGACAGCGGCAGGGCGATCAGCACCGCGATCAACACCGCGCGCCCGGTGAGGGAGGCGTGTTCGCGCACCGCGGCGAGGATCGTGTCAGAGTTGTCCCGCACGTACTGCCAGGAGAACCAGGGGTTACCCGGGTCGGCCCGGTAGCTCAGGCGGAAGGACATACGTGGACGTTACCCCGGAGGCTGCCGACGTGGCCGAATCCCCTCGTGCGGCGTCAATCTCCCTGCAGGGCATCCAGAAGCGCTACCCGAACGGCACCGAGGCCGTCCGGGACCTCAGCCTGGACGTCCGGGCCGGCGAGCTGGTGGTGCTGATCGGCCCGTCCGGCTGCGGCAAGTCGACAGTGCTGCGCATGATCAATCGTCTGATCGAGCCGACCGACGGCCGGATCATGCTCGGCGACGAGGACGTCACCGACGTCGACCCGGTGCGGCTACGCCGCCGAATCGGGTACGTGATCCAGAACGTCGGCCTCTTTCCACACCAGACGGTCCGGGCCAACGTGGCCACCGTGCCGGGGCTGCTCCGATGGCCCAAGAGCCGGACGAAGGCGCGGGTCGACGAACTGCTCGACCTGGTCGGGCTGGACCCGACCCAGTTCGGCGGTCGCTACCCGAACGAACTGTCCGGCGGCCAGCGGCAGCGGGTCGGGGTGGCGCGTGCCCTCGCCGCCGACCCGGTGGTCCTGCTGATGGACGAGCCGTTCTCAGCCGTCGACCCGATCGTGCGGGCCCGCCTCCAGGAGGAGTTCCTCCGCCTCCAGGCAGAGGTCCGCAAGACGATCGTGCTGGTCACCCACGACCTCGACGAGGCCGTCCGGCTCGGCGACCGGATCGCTGTGCTCTCCGGGGGCGGGCACCTGGAGCAGTACGACACGCCGGCCGCGTTGCTCGGCGCGCCCGCCACCCCATTCGTACGCGAGTTCGTCGGCGCCGACCGGGGCATCCGCCGGCTGGCGGTCACCCCACTCGACCTGGAGTCACTGGAGCCGGTGTCCGGCGACGCTGCGGCCGACCTGCCCACCGTCGCACTGGACGGCTCCGCGTACGACGCGTTGGCGGTGCTGCTCACCTCGGGGCGGGACCAGCTCGTGGTGACCGACGCCGGGCGGCCGGTGGGCACGCTCACCCGACAGCGCCTGCTCGACCTCGGCCGCACGACGAACTGACCCGACGCCGACCGGGCCTCCGGGCCGACCAGTCCCGGGCTGGCCGGCGTCGGGTCAGGCGCGGCCGCCGAGGCTGGCGGTGCCGATGATCCAGCCGGTGAGGAAGCCGTAGCCGGCACCCGTGCTGGCGTCCTGCATGGCGCCCAGCAGGGACGGGGTGGGGCCGAGCAGCGCCGCGAGCACGGCCGCGAGCCCGGCGGCCAGCACGTACGCGGCCCAGCCGGAGAAGAACTGGCTGATCGAGCCGGGCACCCGGGCCACCTGGGCGGCGGGCAGCAGGTAGAGCAGACCCACAGCGAGGACCACCACCAGCACGGCTCGCAGGTCGGCGGCGAACAACCCGCCGGCCTGCCCGTCCGCGTCGAGCCGCCACGCCGGCCACGCGAGCAGGCGCACGTAGAACGCAGCGGCGGACTGCGGGTCGGTCTGCGTGGCGGCCCAGCCGGTGAAAGCCGGGCTGCCAGCGATGCCGACCAGCAGCAACACGGCGAGCGCGCCGGTGCCGGCCGCCGTGCCGTAACGACCGACCGGACCAGAACGGTGCAGGAGCGACGCGAAACGCCCAGACCCCGAACCGGTAGCTCGGGCCGACCTGGGCTGCCCCGAGCGGCTCAGTGCTTCATCAGGTAGTCGATGAAGGCGGCCCGCAGCAACGGCGCCGACTCCTCGTACCCGTGACCGGTCAGCTCCCGCCACAGCGCGTTGGCCTCGTCGATCGTCGGGCCGATCGAGTTCGGCGCGCCGTCCAGGACCGTGGCCTCGTCCGCGTTCGGCAGGTGTCGTATCACCGACCAGTAGAACCCGACGTCGCGACGCTCCCGGGCCAGGGCGAACGCCCGCTCCCGCAGCTCCTCGGTGGGCAACGCGTCAAGCTCCTCGAAGGAGGTTCCGCCGGGGGTGGCGGCAGGTGTGTCGGTCATGCCGCCGAGCCTAACCGTCGAGATCAGCCCCGGCTCGGCGGACGCGACGCGACGCCTGTCACCGCTCGTCGGTGTCCCAGCGGCGCGGGCCGTCCTCCCAACGCGGATCCCGCCACGGGTCGACCGGTTGGGGCGCGGCGGGAGTCGGCAGCGTCGGGGGCCAGTTGTCGACCGGTTGGGACTGCGGCATGGTCCAGCCCGTGCTGATCGTGCCGTCGTTGACCGGCTCGGGCTTGTCGATGCTGCCCGGCCGGGGTCGTCCGAACGTCTCGACCAGCCGGGTGACCAGCAGTCCGACGCCGAGCACCGCCCCACCGACCGCCCAGTTGCTCAGCGTCCAACCGCGCTCCGGCGCGTACGTCTGGAAGAGGGTGACCACACCGACCGCAAGCAGCGTGCCGAACACGCCGCCCCGTCGGCCGTAGGCGCTGGTGCCCGCGAGCAGGGTCACCCCCACCGCCAGCACCGTCCAGTCGAGGCCCGAGGTGGGCGCGACGAGTTCGGGGCCGTTCGCCGCGAGCAGCACACCGGCGAGGGCCGCCAGCACGCTGGAACCGACCAACGCGACAGCGGTGACCACGGCGGCCAGCGTGCCCCGCCGTCGGGCCGGGTCGGATATCGGCCGGTACCTGCCGACCAGCCGCCGGATGGCCCGGATGGCACCGAACAACCCGCCGAGGACGGCCACCGCGGCGAAGCCGGCGAAGAGGTATCCGGCGCTGCGCCCCGGGTCGTAGTCGCCCTGCACCAGCACGGGCGCCGAACGCCGTTCGATGTACACCACCACGCCGGCCGCGCCGGCCAGGCTGGCAGCCCAGCCAGGCACGTGCAGCACCACCACGACCAGCGCCAGCGCGAGCCCGCCGAGCGCGGCGATCGCCACGGCCGGGCCGACCGACGCCAGCAGACCCCGATCGCCCTGCTCGGCGTAGTGCAGGGCAGCGGCGACGGCGATCGGCCCCACGGCCAGGTTCGGTGCCGCCGTACGCAGGCTCAGCCCGGCGGCCAGCGCGAGCAGTCCCAATCCGACCGCGGCCACCAGCAACGTCCGCAGGTTGCCGCCGCGCAGAGCGGCCGGATCGTCCTGCCAGAGCAGCCAGCCCAGGGCAGCCAGCCCGGCCAACAGCAGGAGCTCCCACCCCAGATGTACGCCGATCCGGTCCCGGCCGGGTTCACCATGGGTGGGGTCGTCGAAGACGTTCTCCAGTACGGCGGCGGGCACCCCGGACGAGGGTTCCGCCGACCGTTCCCGGCCCACTTCTTCGTACCCCATGACGCCGCCTCCCAGTGGCCGGCCGTCCCCGGTCCGGCGCGCGGACGAACCGTGGGTGGCCCTTGCTCCCCGATCGCAGGCACCGTACCCGCGCCCGCAGCCGGGCGTAACCCCCTGCTCAGCGCTGGCCGGGGCGGCTGTCCCGTGGGTCCTGCTCGCGGTCGTCGTCCGGACGCTCCGGCACCCGGCAGGAGCGCTCCAGCCACAGCGCGGCACCGACCAGAGCCAGCGAGGCGAGCAGTCCTCCGCCCGCCGCCGGACGATCGTCCATGGCGGCACGGGTGGTCTCCACGAAGAGCCACCCGGTGAGCCCCGCGTAGAAACCGGCGAAAATGGCCGCAGCCAGTGCCGACGCCTTGGCCAGCACCACGAAACGGGCGACCAGCAGCGGGTTGACCGGGTCCCGGCCGGGCTTGCGCTCGATCCGGCCCCGGGTGTTGATCGCGGCGTACGCCTCGAGCACCGCCAGCCCGGCCAGCGTCACCACCGGCAGCCAGGGCAGCCGGGGGATGCCGCTGTAGTAGAGGCTGCTGATCAGCAGCCAGGCAACCGCCGCCGCGGCCAGGGCGGCCACGACGAGGGTCGAGATCCGGGTGGGGCCCATCCGGGACCGATCCGGGCCCGGTGGTGGGGACTTCGCCTGCGTCATGCCGGCCGGCTCCGCTCGGTCATGCCGTCGACTCTAACGCCAACTCCGGTCGGGGACGCAGTTCCAGCGCCTCGTCCGCCGCGGGACCGGTGGTCAGCAGGTCGGTCAGCCACCCGTGACCGGGCAGCCGACCGTATGGCTGGATGTCGATCCACGGTCGCAACACGAACGCGCGCAGGTGCGCTCGCGGATGCGGCAGGGTCAGCTCCGGGTCGTCGCTGAGCACCGGCTCGTCGTCGTCACCCCACACGGCGATCACGTCCACGTCGAGGGTGCGCGGGCCGAACCGCCGCTGCGGGTCACGCACGCGCCCGGCCGCGCGCTCCGCGTCCCGGGCCCGCTCCAGCCAGTCGCGCGGGGTCGCGCTCCCGTCCTGGACCAGCACCACCGCGTTGAGGTACGCGGGCTGGTCGGCGTCGCCCCACGGTGGAGTCTCGTACACCCCGGAGAGCACGAGTACGGCGTCGCCGAGCGTGGCGACGGCCGTGCGCAGGTGTTCCAGACGGTCGCCCAGGTTGCTGCCCAGCGACAAGACGGCCCTGGTCATCGGGCCCGCGTCCGGGTCATGGTGACGGCCACGTCGGTGAAGGTGTGCGGCACCGGCGCCTCCGGTTTGTGGACGGTGATCGTGGCGGTGGCGACCCGCTCGTCGGCCAGGCAGACGGCGAGGAGGCGGTCCGCGAGAGTCTCGATCAGGTTGACCGGCTCACCGGTCACCACGGCGACCAGGCGTTCGGCCAACTCCCCGTAGTGGACGGTGTCGGTGACGTCGTCGCTGGCGGCGGCCGGTGCGAGGTCCATCTCCAGGACGGCGTCGACGACGAAGTCCTGCCCCTGCGCCCGCTCGAAGTCGTACACCCCGTGCCGGCCACGAGCCCGCAGGCCGGTCAGCTGGATCCGGTCCGTGCTCATCGCCGTGCCTCCTGCTGCTGGGTCTCTCGGGCCTGGACCACCTGTTCCTGGCCGGGCGTGGCGGTCAGGCGCGGGCTGCCGGTCGCGACCCAGACGGCGAGCGCGTCGGTGGTGGCCTGCACGTCGTGCACGCGTACGCCCCAGGCGCCGGCGGCGACCGCCAGCACACTGGTGGCCACTGTCGCCGCCTCCCGCTGGGCGGTCGGCCGGGGCGTGCCGTCCGGGGCGGCGAGCAGTCCGCCGAGGTACGACTTGCGGCTGGCGCCGAAGAGCAGCGGGTAGCCGAGGTCCAGCAGCTCCGGCAGTCGGGCGCTGAGCTCCCAGTTGTGCGCGGCCGTCTTGGCGAAGCCGAGGCCGGGGTCGACGACGAGGCGCTCGGCGGCCACCCCGGCGGCCAGCGCCGCGTCGACGCGTTGGGTCAGCTCGGCCCGCACATCGGCCACCACGTCGGTGTAGGTCGCCAGCTCACGCATCTGACGGGAGTGGCCCCGCCAGTGCATCAACACCCAGGGACAGTCCGCGTCACGGACCACGCGGGCCATGTCCGGGTCGGCGAGCCCGCCGGAGACGTCGTTGACCACCGCTGCGCCAGCGGCCAGGGCGGCCTCCGCCACCCGTGCTCGGCTGGTGTCGATGCTGACCACGACGCCGGCGGCGGTCAGCTCCCGGATGACCGGCAACACCCGATCGACCTCGGTGGCGGCGTCGATCCGCTCGGCACCCGGGCGGGTCGACTCGCCGCCGATGTCCACCAGGTGCGCGCCAGCGTCGCGCAGACGGACGCCGTGTCCGACGGCGGCGTCGAGGTCGGCGTACCGTCCGCCGTCGGAGAAGGAGTCCGGTGTGACGTTGAGGACGCCCATCACCACCGGGCCCGGAGCCCGCACCAGATCGGTCACGACTAGACGGTACCGGTCGCGGCAGCGGTGCCCGCCGACCCGGGTCGGCCTCGCACCACCACCCCTGACGTGCTCGTTAGAACAGGTGTACGATCGGTCATTCGGGCAGCATCGGGCAGGCCCTTCGCGGCTTGTCGCAATCCGGGGCGGCCCGTACGCTTTGGAATTGGCCAGCATCGAGATGGCGAAGCTTGGAGGGAGGGCCGAAGCGGGGGAAAACCGCCCAAACCTCGCCACGCTCTGTGGTGAGTAACGAACACAGGGTCAAGAACGCTGCGCCCTGTGGAGCACTTTTCCCGCCAGGTTCGCCTATTGCACCGCAGCGGCACCGCCGGCCGCGCTATGGGGAGGTTCCAGTGATCGCCTTCGAGCTCATGGAGACGGCGTCGTCCGGCGTCGCCCACGCGCTCTCCACCCTGGCGTCGGCTCCGCTCGCCGAGCCGGCACCGAAGGGGATCGACACCAACAGTGTCGTCACCTTCTTCGCCAGCAAGATCGCGCCGATCCTGCTCGCCGTCCTCGGCGTCATCTTCATCGGTCGTGCCAGCCGGGGCGAGATCTCCAAGGTGCTGACCAGCTCCGCGATCGCCATCGTCGGCCTCGCCTTCATCGCTGGCGCGGCAACGCTCTTCTTCGTCGGCGATTACCTGATCGACCTGATCTTCGAATAGGCGCGTTCACCAGATGCGGCTGCGCACCGACGACGACATCTACCGGGCCCGCCTGGTCTACCTCGGGCCGCCCGGTTACACCCTTCCGGTCCACCTGCCCTACGCCCAGTACGGGCTCTTCATGCTGCTGGTCCCCCTCTACATGTTCATCCACTGGCTGTTCACGTTGACGGTCGAGCTCTTCCCAGCCTGGGAGATCGCGCTCGCCATCGTGACCACGTCGTTCATCTTCCGGCACGTCGACCCCGATCGGCCGGCGCGGGTGGTCATCCGCACCGCGCTGACCGACTGGCGACGCACCCGGGAGCCGGCGGTCGAGCAGCGCGATCCGCGTCTGGTCGGCAGCCGGATCAGGATCCGGGAGGAGCTGGCATGACCGGGCGTACGCCGATTGGTCCACCGCAGCAGGCGGGCAGCAGGGTGTCGACAGTCGGTAGGGCGGTCGCATGAGTCGCTCGTCCACGCCGGGTCCCCCGGCCGGCCGCCCGGCCGTGCCGGCAGGTCACCGTGCGCAGTCATTCGACTACACCGACGACGAGGACGAGGTCGCGCTCGATCCCGCGTTGGTGACGTCGCCCGGCCACGGCGCGGTCGGTGTGTTCCAGGCGCCCCGCCCGGTCCCTCGTCGGACGCCCCCCGCCGAGCCGAGCGCGGTCTCCGCCGGCGAGAACGCCGACATCGACTCGCCCTTCCTGGACCTGTTCGGTGGCTCCCGGCCCGGCCAACGAGCCGTCTCGGCCGGCCCGAGCACACGGGAGCAGGTGGCGATCCCGCAGCAGCAACCGCCTGCGGCCGGTCCGACACCAGCTCGACCGGTTCCCGAACTGGAACCACCGTGGACCCCCGACGACCAGCCCGGCAACGGCGGCCGGCGCGTCGAGCCTCGGCACGGCGGCTACCCGGGCAACGAGTCGCGGGTGCCGCACCAGGCCGGCGATCGACTGCCGATGCTCCGGCCGACCGACGAGCCCCACCCGGTCGCCGAGGGCGCACCGGTGTCGAGGCCCCTCGGTCCGGCGACCCGCCCACCCGAGAGCACGCCACCCGCCCGGCCGACGGCGACGTCGGGTCGACCGACGGCACCTGTGGAACGACCTCCGGCCCCCACCCCACCGGCAGATCGGCCAACCGCCCCCGTCGAGCATCCGGCCAGCGCCACTCCGATGGACCGGCCAGCTCTGGAGCGGCCCCAACGCCGCGCCAATGGCGCGGATCGGCCCAAGGGAGTCGGCAAGGAGGTCGCCCCGCCCCGGGGACGCGCCGCCAGCCGCCAGGACCGTCCGACGAAGCCGACCCGCATCCGCGCGCCGAAGATCAAGTTCGGCGATCGGGACCCCTCGGTCGAACTGGCCATCACCGAGATCGCCGGTCACCTCACCTTCACCCCCAACACGGTCACCGCCTGGTACTGGCTGCCCGAGGTCCGCTGGGCATTCCGGCCGGACGCCGAACGCGAGGCGCTCCTGTCGGCGATCTCCGAGCAGTACGCCGGCCTCGCCGGCTTCCGGCTGCACCTCCGCCGCACCACCCGGCCATTCCCCGCCGACGAGTGGGCACGCACCATCGACGCCCATACCGCCGCACCGCTCGCCGACGTTCCCGGCACCACCGGCTGGGCCGATCACCTGGTCGCCGCCCAACGGCACCTGATGGCGGTCAACCACGCCGAGGGCCAGACCTACCTGGGCGTCACCTTCGCCCGCCGGTCCCTCGGCGACTCCCTCACCGAACGGATGCTGCGCACCTTCGGTCGCGGCACCGCCGAGGGCGAACGCCGCAAGCTAGGCCGCACCGTCGAACAGTTCGACGAGGTGCTCGGTGCCTTCGGCATGCGGGGCCGACGGGTCACCGCACAGGAGTTGGAATGGTTGCTCTACCGCTCGGTGGCACTGTGCATGGCACCCCCCGGCACCCTCTCGCCGGTCACCGACGGGCGCTGGGAACGCGGTGACCTGCTCGCCCTGACCGAGCAGGTGGAGCGCTACCGCACCCCGTACGGCTCGACCGTCAAGCTGGTCAACCGGATGACCGGCGAGGAACGGCACGTGGCCGTGCTCGCGGTCGGCCGGATGGAGCCGCTGGAGATCCCGGAACGGCACGAGCCCTGGCTGCACTTCCACGAGCGGCTGCCCTGGCCGATGGAGATCTCCACCCGCGTCGACATCCTCGGCTCCGGCGACTCCTTCCGTAACCTCGAACACCGGCTGCGGATGATCCGCTCGCAACAGCTCGACTACGCCGAGCACGGCATCGACGCACCCCCGGAGCTGGAGCGGCTCGCCAAGCGCGCGCTGGTCATCGGCGACGAGATGACCACCGGCCTGCCGGTCGACTCGGCCCGTGCACACGGCTGGCACCGGATCGCTGTCGGCGGCCGGACCAGGGAGGAATGCCTGGAACGGGCCCGCCGGCTCATCCAGCTCTACTCCCGGGAACTGCGCATCTCGCTGCAACACCCGAAGAACCAGGACTGGCTGGCCCGCGAGTTCATCCCCGGCGAGCCGATCGCCAACACCGGGTACGTCCGGCGTATGCCGGTGCCGTTGCTCGCAGCCGCGCTCCCCCAGGCCGCATCGAACGTGGGCGACCGGCGCGGCGACCTGATCGGTCGGACCGCCGGCACCTGCCGCCGCCCGGTCTTCCTCGACCTACACTTCCCCATGGAGGTCCGGGAACGCTCCGGCCTCGCGGTCTTCGTCGCCGAACCGGGTGGTGGCAAGTCGACACTGCTCGGCGCCCTGGGTTACCTGGCCGCCCGCAGGGGTGTCCAGGTGACCTTGCTCGACCCGTCCGGGCCGCTGGCCCGCCTCTGCTCGATGCCCGAGCTGCGGCCGTACTCCCGGGTGTTGAACCTGACCGGCTCGGAGCACGGCACCCTGGCGCCCTACTCGCTCATCCCGACGCCGCTGCGCACCGAGTTCGGCACCGGGGCCGCCGGTGACCGCGAGTTCGAGATCGCGGTCTCCAACGCGCGGGCCGAGCGGCGGATGCTGGTCCAGGACATCTGCATGATGCTCGTTCCGCCGCAGGTGGCCAGGGAGGCGTCCACCGCCACCCTGTTCCGGCACGCCGTCCGCCAGGTTCCCGCCGAGGAGACGTCCACCCTCGACGACGTCGTGAGCTGCCTCGGGCGCCTCGACGACGACGCCGGCAAGGAACTGGCCAACCTCCTGCTGGACACGGCCGAGATGCCCCTGGCCATGCTCTTCTTCGGCCGTCCCCCGGAAGGGCTGCTCGGCGCCGACGCCGCACTCACCGTGATCACCA
>NZ_JBSFBM010000186.1:0-13572 GCF_053592955.1 Micromonospora sp. NPDC002411
CCAACCCGATGTCCGGAGGCGGCATGGCCGGGTGGAGCATGCTCCGGTCGATGCGCAACCGGGACGAGGTCGCCACCCACCGGCTCAAGCGCGGCTGGGACGGCACCCCGGTCCGGGAGGATCCGGCGCCGGACCGGGACCTGGACTTCCGCCCGATACGACGCCAGCCGCCGAGCCGGACGCCCCCGCCGCCCGATCCGCTGCCCGGCCTCGCCGCGTTGGTGGCGCTGAGCCTGGTCGCGGCCTTCTTCGCCTGGGTCAGCGCCGGTCCGTTCTGGCTCGCGATCGGCCACGCCCGGGCGGGCACCGTGGTGATCGACGGCTGCACCGGCGACGGGCTCACCCAACGGTGCCGGGGGACGTTCACGGCACAGGACGGACGGTTCATCGCCCACGGTGTACGGGTGAGCGGCGTGCCCGCCGTCGCGAACGCGAGCGGTACACGGCTGTCGGCGCGGATGACCGGCCCGGACGCCACCACCGCGTACGCGGACACCGGCGTCGGCCGGCACCTGCGCTGGCTGCCCGGTCTGCTGGTGGTGCTGGGCTGCACCGCCGGCATCGTCCGGTGGACCGGGTCGGCCCGGTTGCCGGGCCGTCGGAGCCGCCGTTGGGCCGTGACCGCCGCCGTCGCCGGCCCCGTGCTGATCACCGTCGGCTTCCTGGTCGCCGCCTGGTAGGCAGGCCGCCAGGATCCGCGCGAGGCTCAGCTGTGCACGATCGTGTAGACGTCCCGGCGGCGCAGCGCGTACTCGGTGGCGACATCGGTGATGGCGTCCCGCCGGGACCGGCCGGCGGCCTCCCGCTCGGCAACCGCCGTGCGCAGGGTGTCGTCGTCCGGGCGTTCCGGGGCGGTCTCCGGCGCTCCGGCCACCACCAGCGTTATCTCGCCGCGCGGGTTCGCCTCGGCGGCCCACCGGGCCAGCTCGCCGAGCGGGCGGCGGAGCACCTCCTCGTAGGTCTTGGTCAGCTCACGGCAGAGCGCGGCGGGCCGGTCCGCGCCGAACGTGTCGGCGAGGTCGGCGAGAGCCGCGCCGATCCGGTGCGGGGCCTCGAAGAAGACGAGGGTACGTTCCTCGGCGGCGAGCGCGCGCAGCCGGGACCGGCGGGCGCCGGAGGCGCGGGGCAGGAAGCCCTCGAAGCAGAACCGGTCGCAGGGCAGCCCGGAGACGGCCAACGCGGTGGTGACCGCGCTCGGCCCCGGGGCGACGGTGACCGGCGCCCCGACGTCCAGCGCGGCGCGGACCAGCCGGTAGCCGGGGTCGGAGACGCTCGGCATCCCCCCGTCGGTGACCAGCGCCACCACGTACCCGCCGAGGATGACCTCGACCAGCTCGGGGGTGCGTCGTTCCTCGTTGCCCTCGAAGTACGAGACGATGCGGCCACCGACGGTGATGTCGAGGTCGCGGGCCAGCCGGGTGAGCCGGCGGGTGTCCTCGGCGGCGACCACGTCGGCGCTGCTCAGCACCTCCCGGAAGCGGGTCGAGGCGTCGGCGGGGTTGCCGAGCGGGGCACCGAGCAGGACCAGGCGCCCAGTCTCGGACATTTCACCCACGGATTCGTCTCCTTCATCGACAGTGAATACCGGTATCAGGGACGACGGGCGCCACCGGACACCTTGGCAGCCTACGATCGCCGGGTGACGAGTGCGTCGACAGCGCAGAGCCCGAGCGCCGAGCCTGCCAAGATGGTCGAGGTGACGGGCGAGCCCAGCCCCAACCAGGAGCCGACGGCACCGAGTGCCGATGGCGGCGGCGTGTCCGCCGTGGTCAGGCGGAGGTTCGCCACCGTCGACACCAAACTGGACCGGTTCTCCTGGCTGGCCACGGCGGTGGTGGTGGCCATCGCGGCGATCCTGCGGTTCGTCGGGCTGTCCAGCCCGAAGGGCAAGATCTTCGACGAGACGTACTACGCCAAGGACGGCTACGGGTTGATCTCCCGCGCCGTCGAGTGGAACTACAAGGACAACGTCCCGTCGTACGTGGTGCACCCACCGCTGGGCAAGTGGTTGATCGGCCTCGGTGAGTGGGCCTTCGGCTACCAGGACGCCGAGTCGAAGGTCTCCGTGCCCGGCCACCTGATCACCACCGCGCCGGAGTTCGGCTGGCGGTTCTCGGCGGCCGTGATCGGCACGCTGTCGGTGCTGCTGCTGGTCCGCATCGGCCGACGGATGTTCCACTCGACGGTGCTCGGCTGCGCGGCCGGCCTGCTGCTCGCCCTGGACGGCTTCCACCTGGTGCTGTCCCGCGCGGCGCTGCTCGACATCTTCCTGCTCTTCTTCGTGCTGGCGGCGTTCGGCGCGTTGGTGCTCGACCGCGACGCCCGCCGTCGCCGCTGGGCCCGGGCCCTGGACGAGGGGCTCGATCCGAGTCAGCCGGGCCGGGCCGGCCGGCCGTCGACCGGGTGGCGCACCTGGCCGTGGTGGCGCCTGGCAGCCGGAGTCCTGATCGGTTGCGCCTGCGCGGTGAAGTGGAGCGCACTGTACTTCGTCCCGGCCTTCGCGCTGCTGGTGCTGCTGTGGGAGGTCGGCGTCCGCCGCTCGGCGGGGGTCCGCCGGCCCTGGCGGGACACCCTGCTCGACGAGCTGCCCTGGCTGGTGCTCGCCGGCGTGCTCATGGTGGGCACCTACCTCGCCACCTGGTCGGGCTGGTTGATCACCGACGACGGCTACTACCGGCTCGCGTCGGCCTACCCGAGCGCGCCGCTGAGCGACCGCCCGGTGATCGGCCCGCTGATCAACCTCTTCGAGTACCACCGCGCGGCCTACGGGTTCCACGCCCAACTCGACGACGCGCACAAGTACCAGTCCTGGCCGTGGCAGTGGCTGCTGCTCGGCCGCCCGGTGGCGTTCCACTACGCCAGCAACGGCACCTGCGGCGCTCCGACCTGCGCCTCCGAGATCCTGCTGCTCGGCACCCCGCTGCTCTGGTGGTCGTTCCTGCCCGCCCTGGTGGCGCTGGCCTGGCTGGGCCTGGCCCGTCGGGACTGGCGGGCCGGCGCGATCCTGCTGACCGTGGCGGCCGGGCTGCTGCCGTGGTTCTGGCTCGCCCTCGACGGCCGGACGATGTTCTCGTTCTACGCCGCGCCGGTGGTGCCGTTCCTGGTGCTCGCCGTGGTGTACGTGTTGGGCGCGCTGATCGCTCCCGCCGGAGGCGACGTGGGCGAGGTGGTGCCACTGGTGCCCGGCGACCCGAGTTACGAACGTCGACTGGTGGGCAGCATCGCGGCCGGGGCGTACGTGTTGCTGGTCGGGCTCTGCTTCGCGTACTTCTATCCGATCTTCGTCGGCAAGGTGATCCCGTACTCGGACTGGCTGTCCCGGATGTGGCTCGACGGTCGGTGGATATAAGCACCGACAGGCGACGCGCCGCACAGCGCGACGAGAAGGGCCCGCACGCCGAAGCGTGCGGGCCCTTCTGACAAAGACGCGCGCCCCGATCGCCTGCCACGGGGGAAGCGGGCGATTGGGGCGCGCATGAAGAGCTTAACCACCGCGCACCACCGGCACAACGGGTCGACTTGGGTCAGATTTCCGACGGACGATGACCGGACCGCTACCTACCCTTCGTCAGTTGACCGAGGGTGACCTGACGTGGACCCAGAGCGCCGAAACGCCCGGTCAGAGGCGGTAGCCGGCCTGGCCGGACGGCGCCTCGCGCCGATCGCCACCACCCAAACGATCATCCAAAGTGGATCTCACTACACTGCGGGCCGTGATCAACTTCAGACGATCGACGGCTGTCCTTCTCGGACTGCTGGCGACCACCGCGCTGGCCGGGCCCGCCCCGGCGTGGGCCGACGAGGAGCCGGCGCCCGAGCCACCCCGGGTCGAACTGGTACTGGACGTCAGCGGCTCGATGCGCGCCGCCGATATCGACGGACGCAGCCGGATCTCCGTCGCGCAGCAGGCCTTCAACGACGTGGTGGACGCGCTGCCGGAGGAGACCCAGCTCGGCATCCGCGTGCTCGGCGCGACCTACCGCGGCAAGGACAAGAAGGTCGGCTGCCAGGACACCCAGCAGATCGTGCCGGTCGGTCCGGTGGACCGAACCGCGGCGAAGGCTGCGGTGGCGACACTACGGCCGACCGGGTTCACACCCGTCGGCCTCGCACTGCGCTCCGCCGCACAGGACCTGGGCAGCGGGGCCACCACCCGTCGGATCGTGCTGATCACCGACGGCGAGGACACCTGCGCCCCGCCGGACCCGTGCGAGGTGGCCCGGGAGCTGGCCGCCCAGGGCACCAGCCTGGTCGTCGACACCCTCGGCCTGGCCCCCGACGAGAAGGTCCGCCGGCAGCTGCTCTGCATCGCCAGCGCGACCGGAGGCACCTACACCGCCGCGCAGAGCGCCGAGGAACTGACCGGCCGGATCAAACAGCTCGTCGAGCGGGCCGGCGACACGCACACCCGCGCCCCGACGGTGGTCGGCGGCGCGAACGCCTGCGACTCGGCCCCACTGCTCGCCCCCGGCGTCTACGCCGACCGGGAGGCATTCTCCGAGCACCGCTACTACCGGGTGCCGGTACGCCCCGGGCAGGAACTGCGGGCGTCGGTGAGCATCGCGCTGGACCGACCCGTGAACCGGGACTACGGGGTGCTGCTGCGGGCCACCGCGTCGGACGGTCGGGAACTGGTCCGGGGCGCGGACGCCGGCAGCGGACGCGCCGACGTGCTCTCCGCCGGGCTGCGCTGGTCGGCCACCGCCGACGACGAGGACGCCGCGGAGACAGCGGAGAGTTCCGCGCCGGTCGTCGAACCCACCACCGTCTGCCTGGTGGTGAGCAACTCGTTCGCCCCGCGCCCCGGCACCGCGGCCACCCCGGGCATGCCGGTGGAATTGACCATCGACGTGGTCGCCGCCGCGCCTGCTCCGGACGGCCCGGACCTCGGCCGGGGCTGGGTGCTGCTCGCCCTGCTCACCGTCGCCGGGCTGATCACCGGCCTGCTCGCCGGACTGCTCACCCGCTGGTGGGTCGCCACCTGGAGGGAGAACTGATGCGTAACGCGCTGTTCCGGTCACTGGCGGCGCTGGTCGCCGTCGGCGGGGCCGCTCTGGTCCCCGCCGCCGCCGTCGCCGCTCCGACCCCCTCACCGGGAGCCACGCCGGTGAACCGGGCCGGCACGTCGTTCCTCACCGCAACCCCGATCTCCGCCGGGCAGCCGGTGCGGGTGGATGCCTCGATCGGCGACCACCTCTACTGGGCGTTCTCGGCGACCGCCGGCCAGGTGCACGAGATCACCGCCACCGTCACCTTCCCGAAGGGACGCAGCGGCGCCTCCACCTGGACGGTCGACGTCTTCGACGGGCTGCGCCGCCGTCAGGCGTGCACGGCCGGGGCGCAGACCCCGACCGTGGACGCGAAGGCGTCCAGCGTGACACTCGGCTGTACGTTGCGCGAGGTGCGACCGTGGGCGGAGCCCTGGTCGGCGGACCCGCTGCCCGGCTCGTACGTCATCCGGCTCTCGGTGACCGACCTGCCGGAACCGGATCTCGGAGCACCTGTCGACGTGGACCTGCTGGTCGGCGAAGTCGCCGACCGGGGCGCGTCGGCCGACGACGGTGAGTTGGCCGCACCTCTGGTGCCGAACACCAAGGCGGGCACGGTGCTCAACGCCGTACCCGTGGCGGAGCCGGAGGCCGACGACGCCGACTCGCTCACGGACTGGTTGCCGGACCTCGGGTCGCGCTGGGTCTGGACCGGCATCGGCGGCGTGCTCGCCGCGGTGGCCGGCGTGTTCGGCTTCGCGGTGACCCGGCGGCCCCGGCGTCGCTGAACCAACCTGGACCGCTGGTGGCCCCGCCCGTAGCGGGGCCACCAGCAGTTCAGGCGCGTCGGGAACCGCGTGGCAACCAGCCGATGAACCGGTCCTGGAGCGACATCACCGGCGCGGCTCGCAAATCCTCAGTGGCAGCGGCGAGACAGGAGCCCAGGTAGACGCTGAGCATCGCCCGGTCACCCCCGTACTCCGCCAGCAGCCGGCTGCGCTTCGTCGCGCACGGCCACTCGTCACCGCAGGAGCCGCAGCTCCAGCAGGGGGTCTTCGGGGCATGATCGTCGACCCGCACCCCCGACCGTTCCGCACCATCGGTCATCGCACGTCCTTCCAGATGTCCACGGGGCTGGGCGACTACCGTGCCCGGCACGTTGTTGATGGTGGTCCCCCCGGAGCCATCAGAGAGGGCGCTGCACGTCCCTCCGGTGTTACATCTTTGCGGTACCTTCTCCGGTCGTGGGAGTCGGAAATTTGACGCTTGACCGCATGCTCCACTACTACCAATCAGTAGGCCGGCACCGTGCGTGACATTTTTCCGTCCGTCGTCGCGGTCGCCGTCGCCGGGCCGGACGACTGGCTCGGCGAGCTCCTCCCCGTCGAGCAGGCGTGCCTCGGAGAACGGGCCGTGGAGACCCGTCGGCGGGACTTTGCCGCCGGCCGGTCCTGCGCCCGCCGGGCCATGACCGATCTCGGCCTGCCAGCGGCCGCCGTGCCGGCCGCCGCCGACCGCTCGCCCGTCTGGCCCGCCGGGGTGGTCGGCACCATCACCCACACCACCGGCTACTGCGCCGCGGCGACCGCGCTCACCACCGACGTCCGGTCCGTCGGAATGGACGCCGAGCAACACCAGGAGATCAATCCGGGGGTACGCAGGATCGTGCTGCTGCCCGAGGAGGAGGCCCTCTGCGCGGGACTGCCCGGCGGCACGTCCTGGCCGGTCGTCATGTTCAGCGCGAAGGAGACCGTCTACAAGGTCTGGTATCCGGTCGTCGGAACGTGGTTGGGCTTCCGCGACGCCCAGCTCGACATCGACCCGGACGCCGGTACGTTCACCGCCCGGATCGCACCGGCCCGGCTGGACCAAGCGACGGTCGAGGATCCACCGGCCACCATCGCCGGCCGGTTCGTCGTCGCGGACGGGCTGGTCCGCACCTCGGCCGTGCTGCCGTTGCGCTGATTTCCCGCGTCCACGGTGGCCGAAAACGATCCGCCGACGGTCGTCCAGGTTGTCCGGACCAACGGAACACGGGCCGTGGGACGGGTTTGGCGCGACGACCGGGCGGTCCACCACGCACGGTAGCGTCGACAGGTTCCCCGAACCACACGTACCGAGGCGTCAAGGAGCACGGTGACCCACCCCCAGCCCTCCGCCGGGCCGCAGGACCCCCACCAGCCGATCCAGGAACCGCCGACGCAGCCGTCCTCGATGACACCGCCGCAGCCAGCCGCTGATCCGGCGGTCCCGCAGACACCGCTGCCACCCAACCCGTGGTCGGCAGCGTGGAGCGCGTCGCAGCCGCCGTTCTCGGGTGCCGCGTACCCGGCGGCTGGCGGAGGTCACCCGGTGGCCGGTGGACCCGGCTATCCCCTCGCCGTACCCCCACCGATGCCTGCGCAGGGGTCGAAGAAGACAGTCGTGGTCGTCGCTGTCACCGCGGCGGTACTCACCCTGCTCGCCTGCGCCGGCGGCATCGTGGCCGTCGTCATCGGCGCCAACCGGGCCGCGACCAGCGTGACCGAGGCAGGCCCCACCCCCAGGGCCAGCCGGGGCGTGGCCCAGCCGCCGGCGAAGATGCCCTCGTCGGTGGCGCCGGCCGGCGACACTCACAACATGTCGCCCGGCGACACCCTGGTCGTCGACGGCGACGAGGGCACCATCGAGATCACCGTGACGAAGTTCAGCACCGCCACCAAGCCCTGCAAGGCCTACGGTCTCAAGCCCGACGAGGGCATGTACGTGATCGCCGACGTGACGCTCACCGTCACCAAGGGCACCGCCTCGGCGAACCCCCTCTTCTTCAACTGGGTCGCCGCCGACGGCAGCCAGGCCAACGCGGTCGCCGGTGCCTTCTCCGGCTGCGGCAAGCCGATGCCGTCCGCCGAGGAGCTGACCGCCGGCACCAGGCGCACCGGCAGTGTCGTCTTCGACGTCCACGACACCTCGGGAGTGCTGGAGTACCAGCCGATGTTCGAGACCGCGGGCTCCTGGAAGCCGTGATCCGTTGACGCGGTGTGGGGCCGACCCCGACGGGCCGGCCCCACACCGTTGCGCCTGTCGGAGTGTCAGCAGCCCGTCCAGCGAACCGGGGTCACCCGGTCGGCAAGAACGTTGCGGAACCCGACGATGGTCCCCGTGTCGGAGATGGACCGGGCACCGACGGCCACCCCTTCGCCGCCGCCGGGCAGGACCCGGGAGGTGGCACCCCTGGCGACGCGGTCACCACCGACCACGACCCCCTTGGCGTTGACGTCCGTCAGTGCGGAAATCTCCTGGTCGAGCACGGTGTGCGAGCCGTGGCGGAGGTCCCACCGAACCTTCGCACTGTTGCCGTCGAGCCAGACCAGGCCGATCGCCCAGCGGCCCGCCGCCGCGCTGGCCGTGCTCCAGTCGGCGCCCGGGAACGTGAGCGCGTCGATCCGGCCGTTCGGCCGGCGGACCCAGCTGTTCCAGTCCCCGAAGGGCCCGGCACTACCGACGATGGTCCCGTTGTCGGTGATCCCGCTCGCCTGGGCGTTGGCCGGGGCCTTGAGCACCTCGACAGTGCCCGGACGGGCAGCCGGCCAGCGCAGCGCGACGGACTCCCCGGGGACGATGTCCGAGCCGTAGCCGACGATGTCGCCGGAGTCGTTGATGGCGCTGACGAAGATGCCAGTGGACGGCAGCACCGGCAACTGCTCGAGCTTGCCGTCGCGGTAGATCCACGGTTGCCCGATGCCGGTGCCCGGTGCCGAACCGTTGCCGATCACGACGCCGTCGGCGTTGACGTCGACCGGGTCGGCCATTCCCGGCACCTCGACCTCGGTGACCTGCTGCCCGTCCCAGAACAACAGCAGGTACTGGTTGTCGACCTCGCCGACCCGCAGAGCCGTGCCGGCGACGTAACGACCCGTCGGGTCGATGACGCTCGCGTCGGCGCGGTAGGTGTCGGTCGGGTACGGCAGCGTACTGATCTTGCAGGTACGCAGTGCCGCGCCGCCGGGCGCGGCGCTCGCCGGCCCGGAGACAGCCACGCCGAGTGAGGTGGCCAGCAGTGCGGTGGCGGCGGCGCCGGCGACCATCCTGCGTCGAGTGCTTCGATTCATCCTTGCTCCCCGTGTCGGCCCGGTGCTCCGGGCGTCAGTCGATACGGGAACCACCCGCGAGTCGACCTCGCGGTTGCGGTATGTCGGGGAAGGGACAGAGGCGGGGCTACCTCGCCCAGGCCTCGGCGGTGGTGGTGACCGCCCGGCCGGTGCGTACGGACTCTCCGATGGCGAGGCTGATCAGGTGGTCCTGGCAGGCTTCGGCGAGCGGATACGGTGCCGGGCCCTCCTCCCGAGCCCAGGCACCGGCCCGGACAAGGATGTCGGCGACAGCGATGTCGTCGTCGGACATTCCACTGCCGACGAACGGGTTGCGATAGACCACGTCGCCGTCGAAGCTGATGTGCTTCAGGTCGAGCCCTTCCAGGTTGAGGTCGAGGCCGGTCTGCCGACGCACCAGCGACGACTCGACGGGCGTGGTCGGGTCGACCAGCCGGACGACCCGGTCGTCCACCAGCTCACCGCGCGACCCCCGTATCACCAACCGGCGTCCGCGCAGCGGGTTCCACCACTGGTTGTCGGTGAAGTCGTACAGACCCATCCGCCCACCGAAGTCGATGGTCGCCAGCGTGGTGGAGAGCTGCCGCGGGGTGTCGTCACCACTCCAGCCGGCCGGTGACAACGGGTCGGCCAGCGGCGCGGCGAAGGCACGCGCACTCACCTCGGCGGCGTCGAACCCGACCCCGAGCAGGCCACGGATCAGCGAGACCGCGTGGTAGAGGTGCGTCGAGGAGATCTGCACCGAGGTCGGCTCGCCGAGCACCCCCGCGCGGACCAACGCCAGACGGGCCGCGTGCCCGGGCATCAGCAGATACTGCTCGGCGACCTGCACCAGACCACTGCCGCCGACGTCGGCCCAGAGCGCGCGCAGCCCCGCCAGGTCCGGCGCGGGCGGCGTCTCGGCGAGCACGGGTACGCCGGCCGCGACCAGCTCCCGGGTCAGGTCGGGGGTCACCGGCCAGGGCACCGACACGATGACGAAGTCCGGTCGCTCGTGGGCGAGCAGTTCGGCCGTCGTGCGGAAGGCCGGCACGTCCCACGCGGCAGCGACCGCAGCACCACGTGATTCGGTACGCGTCACCACCCCGGTCGCCCGCAGCCGCTCCGGCAGGAGTCGTGCCAGACGGAGGAAGAACTCACCCCGCCAGCCACTGCCGACGAGGCCGAACCGGGTCTGCGCGGTGGAATCCATGTGCACTCCTCACGTCGAGATCCGGATGCTAGCCGCTCCGGGGGTGGCGCTCCTCGCTACGGTTGCGGCCGTGACCGCCGATCCGCTCCGCGCAGTACCCGTCGAGGTGGCCGCACAGCGACCGCCCCTGGACTACTACCTGGTCCTGGCCCGACGCGGGCACTCCGAGTCGACAGACGTCGCGGAGGGGCTCGTCGTCGAGGAGTTCACCCGCCAGCCCGACTTCGCCACCTCGGGACTGGACAGCGCGGGATGGACGCCCGAGGCCGGCTGGTGGAGTTCCGCCTCGCTGAGCCGTGGCCTGCGTACCGACCCGGAGTTGCTGCCCAGGGTGGTCCCCGTCGCGCGTGGCGAGGCGGAGGACGTCTACCGGATCCTCGGCGGCGGCCGGTTGCCCGACGAGGCAGCTCTGCGCGCGTCCTTCGGCGTGCACCAACCGTTCGCGACCGCCGCGCCGCTGCGGCTCGGACCCGCACAGGCACCCGCCGGGTTCTCCGAACGACGCGTCTACCGTGTCCTGTTCGCCAAGGACCTCCGGGAGGACCAGGTGGAAGATCTCCGGACAATCTGGTGGACGGCCGAACTCGACACCGGTCCGCGTGCGCCGGGTTCGGTCGCAGCCGGTCACCTGGAGCGGGGCGGTGATCTCTTCACCTGGGACCTGCGTCGGGTCGGCAACGGGCTCGCCTGGTGCCTCGACGTGACGGCCCTGTTGACGACGGACGCCTCTCCGGAGGTCGGACCGACCCTGTACGAGCTGACGAAGGCCGTACGGCAGCGCGGCCTGATACCCGTCACGACCGAAAGGTTCGCCTGAACTCGGTGATCGCCGGCAGCCGTACCCGTTCCCAAGTTGATCGACACTGACTAGCCTCGATCCCGTGCAGATCGGCGTGAACGTACCCAACTTCGCCCCCGGTACCGATCCCCAGGTGCTGCGGCAGTGGGCCCAGACAGTCGAGGGTCTCGGCTTCGACCTGCTGATGGTCTCCGACCACATCGCGGTGACCCCGGACGTGGCCGAGCAGTATCCAGCGCCGTTCTACGAGCCGTTCACCACGCTGTCCTGGTTGGCAGGGGTGACCCACCGGGTCCGGCTCGGCACCACAGTGCTCATCGTCCCGTACCGGCATCCGCTGCTCACCGCCCGGATGGCGGCGAACCTCAACCGCCTCAGCGGGGGCCGGCTCGTCCTCGGCGTCGGCGTCGGCTGGGCCCGGCAGGAATTCGAGGCGCTCGGGGTTCCGTACCAACGGCGCGGCGCCCTCACCGACGAGTACCTACAAGCCATGCGCGACGCCTGGCGCAACACCGACGACTACGACACCGACCCCATCCCGCTCTGGGTCGGCGGCAACAGCGACGCCGGCATGCGTCGCGCCGTACGACTCGGAGACGCCTGGCACCCGCTACGACTCACGCCCGACAAGCTCACGGACGCGGCCGGACGCCTCGACGTCATCGCCGCCGAGCTGGGCCTTCCCAAGCCCGCGTTGATGCCGCGCATCGCCCTTCAGGAGACCCGCGAACCGGTCACCGACCCGGGCCGGCTCGCCGGTGTCGGCACCATCGAGCAGATCACCGCCGACCTCGACCGGATCCGCCTGCTCGGCGCGGAGACGGTGGTGCTCGACCCGTTCAACGACGACCTGACCGAGATCCGCCAGCCCGAACGCGCCTGGCGAACCCTCGCGGCCGTGGCCGCGTACGCCAAGAACCAGGAGGACCGATGACGCCCGACGACGAACGACTTCTCCGCCGTGCCGTGCAGATCGCCGGCGAGGCCGGCGCATCCGGCGAACGGCCGTTCGGCTCGTTGCTCGCCGCCGAGGACGGCACCGTCCTGATTGAGGACCACAACACAGTGGTCTCCGACTCGGACATCACCGCCCACCCGGAACTGAAGCTGGCCCGGTGGGCCGCCCGGGAACTCGCCCCGGACGTGGCCGCCAGCACGACCATGTACACCAGCTGCCAGCCCTGCCCGATGTGCGCCACCGCGATCGACCGCTCCGGCCTCGGCCGGGTGGTGTACGCCCTGTCCTCGGAGCAGTTCGAGGAGGTCAAGCCAGCCACCCCGCCACTACCTCCGGTGCGCTACGAGGGCCCGGCGCTGTTCGACGAGGCACGCCGCCCGATCGACGACCACTACTGATCCCGTTGCGCGAGCTTCCAGGTCAGGTACGGGTGGTCGAGCCGCCGGAAGTTGTCGATGCCGCCGAGTGGCCCAGACGGTCGGGCGTCGAAGAGGGCGGGTAGGTCGTCCTCCCGCCCCGCCGCTACGGCCTCGTCGAGGCGCATGTAGTGCGCGAGCAGGGCGTCGAAGGTAGGGACCACACCCTCCGACAACTCCTGGACGAGCGCGGCTCCGCACGCCTCGGCTTCCCCTGTCGACCGGATCGCCCACCGGTCGGAGTCGTCGGAGTACGCCGGATCGGCATTCAGCCGCGTCCACCACTGGGCGATCGACGCAGTGGGCCGGTCGCGGTGCTTCCTCCCGAGCACCTCCTGACGCCAGTCAAGCCAGGAGGTGGTCGCGACACCGAGGTTGACGTAGAAGATCGAGGTGTCGCCCCAACTGCCCGTGGACCCCTGGAACTCGATGATCGCGGCATGGCCGGATTCGGAGATCCGGCGGAAGGTCCCGTGCGACCGTTTGAAACCGTGCCCTCGCAGCGCCGGCCCGACCTGCTTGGCGATCATGTTCAGGTATGCCTGCCGGACCGGACGCTCCATGCCGAAGATCATATTGACGGGTACGACGACAAGCCCGTGCCGTGCGGACCTGCCGTACCGAAAAAGGCCGTCTCCGACTAGCGGAAACGGCCTTTGACCTGGGGTGGAGCTGAGGGGATTTGAACCCCTGACCCCCTCGATGCGAACGAGGTGCGCTACCAGTCTGCGCCACAGCCCCCCACCGGCGAACCGGCTTCGGTCCCACCCGGCTTACACCGGGCGGGCCGGCAGCAAGGCTAACAGGTCCCCGGCCCCCACCGCGAATCCGCCCCCGGTGCGGCGCTGCACCCCGCCCAGAGATCCACTCCACATCGCCGACCTGGGGGTGTCCGGCCGGGCTGATACCGCCACATCGGCGAGCTGGAGTGGATCAACGCGCGCTTGGTCGCGCTCCGCCCGGAGATCCACTCGGGTTGCTGCGAATCGGGGTATCCAGGACGCCCCGACACCCCGACTTCCAGGAACCCGAGTCGATCAACCGCGGCGTCACCGGCCTGGTCTGCGGCTCCGACCTGATGGCTCTCGGCGCGATCCGGGCTGCCCGGCAGCGTGGCCTGAGGGTTCC